>JBOIFQ010000234.1:0-2041 GCA_050741655.1 Burkholderiales bacterium
TTCCAGTACTGCGCAGGAAGCAGAACAGATGAATAATGCCGCGAGCATTTTCCAGACAACTTACGATTTTCATCTCAACCGCAGCTGTCGATTTTGACCGACAGGGTCAATAAAAATAGCAATGAGGTCGACTGTTAATACCCAATTCGGCGGCAATGCTGCGCGTTTTTATTTTTTTCATCTGCTGCTTCCGGTGCTCGCTTCCGTCCTCATTTTGTGGGCCATCGAGCAATGGCAGATTGATCACGCCGTCACGCGCTGGTTTTTTGATCCGGCTGCGCAGCAATTCCCCTGGCGCAACAATTGGTTTCTGGAAGCAGTGCTGCATCGCTGGATCAAATATGCGGTGGTAGCGCTCGGCGTGGCGGTATTCGCCGCTTTCCTGTTTTCGTTCCGCCGTTTCAAGCGCTGGCGCCGCATGCTGCTATTTTTGATTCTGGCGCTGGGCTTATCTTCGGCCTCCATCAGCGCCTTCAAAAGCGTGAGCCACAAACAATGCCCTTATGATTTGAAAATGTATGGCGGCACTGCGCCTTACTCCGGCCTGTTTGAAGCGGCGCCGCCGGGCGTGAAACCCGGCAAATGCTGGCCAGGCGGGCATTCTTCCACCGGTTTTTGCCTGATGGCGTTTTATTTCGCCGGCCGTCACTTGCGCAATAAACGTCTTGCCGCTTGGGGTTTGTACGGTGGTTTCGGTCTGGGCTTTGCACTCGGCTTCGGGCGCGTCATGCAGGGCGCGCATTTTCTCTCGCATCATTTGTGGACGGCGCTGATATGCTGGCTGGTGATGCTGGCGCTGTATGAATTGATGTTGCGGCGCGCACCCGAGCCTGCGGACCAAACCTGATAAAATCGCACCATGCTCTACTCCGTGCTGCGCCCGCTGCTGTTCCGTCTCGATGCCGAAACCGCGCACGATTTTACTTTGAAGCTTCTGGATTTGAGTCACAGGCTGGGCCTGTCCGCAAAGCATCCCAAAAACCAGCCGTGTCAGGTGATGGGATTGGATTTTCCCAATCGCGCCGGTCTCGCGGCGGGACTGGACAAGGACGGCGAACACATCGCCGCGCTGGCGGCGCTCGGTTTCGGTTTCATCGAAGTGGGTACCGTGACCCCGCGCCCGCAGCCAGGTAATCCACGCCCCAGACTGTTTCGCGTACCCGAAGCGCAGGCCATTATCAACCGCATGGGTTTCAACAACAGCGGCGTGGATGCGCTGATCGCAAATATCCACCACGCAAATTATAAAGGCATCCTCGGCATCAACGTCGGCAAGAACACCGATACGCCGATAGCACGCGCCGCCGAAGACTATCTCGTATGCCTGCGCAAGATTTATCCTTACGCCAGCTACATCGTCATCAACATTTCCTCGCCCAACACTCAGGATTTGCGCGCGCTGCAAAATAAAACCGAGCTCGATTCCTTGCTGGGCGCTCTCAAGGAAGAACAGAAAAAACTCGCCAGGCTGTTTGGAAAGCAGGTGCCGCTGGTATTGAAAATCGCGCCCGATCTCGATGCTGCCGGGATCAGCGATATCGCCGCCCTGCTGCTCGCGCATAAAATCGAAGGCGTGATCGCCACTAATACCACCACCGCGCGCGACGGAGTGCAACAATACAGCAACGAAACCGGCGGCGTGAGCGGCGCGCCGCTGTTTAAAACTTCAACCGATATGGTGCGTAAATTAAGCGCGGCCTTGCAAGGCCGGGTGACCATCATCGCCTGCGGCGGCATAGTCAGCGGCGCCGATGCGCGCGAAAAAATCGCCGCCGGCGCCAGCCTGGTGCAGGTGTACAGCGGGTTGATTTACCGTGGCCCCGCATTGGTGCGTGAACTGGTTGCAGCGCTGCAAACCTGATTCGGTATCCGCTGTCCAAACGGCATGCATATCGGCGTACCCACAGAAATTAAAGATCACGAGTACCGCGTCGGCCTGACACCCGAAAGCGTGAAACTGTTGTGCGCCGAAGGTCACGAAGTGTTGATCGAAACCAGCGCCGGTTCGCGCGCGGGTTTCCCCGATGCGGCCTATCATGAG
>JBOIFQ010000235.1:0-28089 GCA_050741655.1 Burkholderiales bacterium
AGTTTCACGCGCCGTCCGGCCTTGAGCGAGCGCGTCATGGCGTCGGAGTCCACCGGCTCGACGCCGATGATCTTTATGCCGGGGCGCAAGCGCTTCACGTAGGCAGCGATGCCGGAAATCAGGCCGCCGCCGCCGACCGCGACGAAAATCGCATGGATCGGCTGGTTATACTGGCGCAGGATTTCCATTCCGACCGTGCCTTGCCCCGCGATCACATCCGGGTCATCGTAAGGGTGCACGAAAGTCAGCTTGCGGTTTTTTTCCAGTTTCCTGGCGTGCGCATAGGCTTCATCGTAGGAATCGCCGGTCAGCACCACTTCTGCGCCGCGTGCCGCCACCGCCTGGATCTTGATCCGCGGCGTGGTGGCGGGCATCACGATCACCGCCTTGCAGTTCAGCTTTTGCGCCGCCAGCGCCACGCCTTGCGCGTGATTGCCGGCGGAAGCGGCGATCACGCCGCGCGCCAGCACCTGCGCGGAAAGCCGCGCCATTTTGTTGTAAGCGCCGCGCAGTTTGAAGGAAAACACCGGCTGCATGTCCTCGCGTTTCAACAGCAGGCGGTTATGCAGGCGCGCCGACAGCCCGGGCGCCAGCTCGAGCGGCGTCTCGTGCGCCACGTCATAGACGCGGGACGCGAGAGTTTTTTCGAGATAATCCACCGCCATCGGCAGGCTCCAAAATTGAAGCGCAAAGGTTAGCAGGAATGGTCCTTCAAGCCAAATTGTGCAAACACCTGCGAGCCGCTATGCTAACGGCCATGACACAAGATGAATTGAAACAGGCGGTGGCGCGCGCGGCGCTGAAGCACGTGCCTGACGGTTGCGTGGTCGGCGTGGGCACCGGTTCCACCGTCAATTTCTTTATCGCCGAACTCGGCAAAATCAAACACCGGCTGGAAGGCGCGGTGGCGAGTTCCGAGGCCACGGCGCAGCGGCTGAAAAACCTGGGCATCCCGGTGCTGGATCTGAACAGCGTGAACGAACTGCCGGTTTACGTGGATGGCGCCGATGAAATCACCGAGCATCTGCATATGATCAAGGGCGGCGGCGGCGCGCTCACGCGCGAGAAAATCGTCGCCGCGGTTGCGAAAAAATTCGTATGCATCGCCGATGAGAGCAAACTGGCCGGCGTGCTCGGCAAATTTCCGCTGCCGCTGGAAGTGATACCGCTGGCGCGCAGCTATGTGGCACGCGAACTTGCGAAACTTGGTGGTCAGCCAAAACTGCGCACGGGTTTCATCACCGACAATGGCAATGTCATTCTCGATGTGTACGGGCTGCAAATTCTCAACCCGCCCGAGCTGGAACAAACGCTCAATCAAATAAACGGCTTGGTGTGCAACGGAATTTTCGCCAAGCGGCCGGCGAATGTTTTACTTTTAGGCACGGCCGAGGGAGTGAAAACCTACACTTAAACCTTCACCTCTTCACCTCTTCACCTCTTCACCTCTTCACCTCTTCACCTCTTCACCTCTTCATGTTTCACTTTTCACGTTTCATTTCTTGGGAGGGACGTATCCGGAAGCGACTTCCGCGCCGGCGCCAAAGAAATGCTTCTCCATCTGCTCGGCGAGGTATTTCCTGGCCTTGGCATCAGCCAGGTTCAGGCGATTTTCGTTAATCAGCATTTTCTGATGCTCGATCCAGCCTTTCCAGGCTTCTTTCGAAACACATTCATAAATGCGCTTGCCCAGCTCGCCCGGATATGTCGGCGTATCCAGCCCTTCCGCTTCGCGCCCGAGTTTCACGCATTTCACCATCCTTGCCATCGTCTTCTCCGGCTCAAATAAGACCGATTATACGCCTTCAAATATGCGAGATCGCCGTATGGTCGGCATGCGGTTTTTCTAGGAAATAACCCTGCACCATTTCCACCCCGAAGCTTCTCAGCATGTCCAGCGTGGCGCGATCTTCCACCGATTCCGCCACGGTGATTTTGCGCATGCCGCGCGCCACGTCCACGATGGCTTTCACGAACACCTGATTGTCGCGATCGTCGGGCAGATCGCGGATAAACAAGCCGTCGATCTTGATAATGTCCACGTTGAGGTGCTTTAAATACGCGAACGAGGAAAAGCCGCTGCCGAAATCATCCAGGCATACGCGGCAGCCGGCTTGATGCAGCGCCTCGATAAAGCGCTGCGCGTCGTGCAAATCCGACACCGCCGAGGTCTCGGTCAATTCCACGATCAAGCGCTTGGGGTTGACATCCAGACGGCGCAGCTCGTCGCTGATATAGTGCGGCAGATCGGGATTATCAAACGAGCGCCCGGAAATGTTGACTGCGATAGGCGGAACCTTGGACGAGGTCGCCAGCAGTGTGATGCTTTGGCCGATAACCCAGCGGTCGATTTCCAAAATCATGCCGCTTTTTTCCGCTAGCGGAATGAAGCTCACCGGCATGATGATATTGCCCAGATTGGCTTCATCTTTCATGCGCACCAGCGCTTCGAGATGCGACAACCTGCCGTCGCCGGTCTGATACACACCCTGGAAATCGAGATACAGCAGATTATTGCTGAGCGCGCTGCGGATACGCTCGTTCCAGGTGATGCGCGTCAGTTTCAGGCGCGAGGTGTCGGATTGCGCGTGGTAAATGCGCCAGGTATTCTTGCCGGCTTCCTTGGCCTGGTACATCGCGGCGTCGGCGTGCGCCACCAGATCCTCCGGGCTGGCGGCGTGGTCAGGAAACACCGCAATGCCCAGACTGGTGGAAAGCCGCAAATTATGGCCTTCGACGTGAAAAGTTATTTGCGCGATGGCGTGCACCATGCGCTCGGCCACCACCAACAGTTCGTCTTCGCGCGCGTCGGGAATCAGCACCGCGAATTCGTCGCCGCCCAGACGGCAGAAAACCTCGTTGCGCCGCACTTGCGCGCCGATTTCGCCGGCCACGCGGATCAATATCGCATCCCCGGCGCGGTGGCCGTAAGTGTCGTTGATGAGCTTGAACTCGTCGAGATCGAAGAACAGCAGTCCCAGCGTGGAATTACGCCGCTCCGCTTCCACCAGCTTGCGGTTGAGGTCTTCCTGAAAACGATGGCGGTTGTAGAGACCGGTGAGTGCATCGCGTTCGGCGAGATAGACCATTTGCTCGGCGGTGCGGTGCTCCTGCGTCACATCCTTGTAAAGCCACAGCCGCCCGGTAAGGAGGCCGTCCGCACCCGGCACCGGGTAGCTGGTTTCCAGCAGCATGCGGCCGTCGCTGAGCGTGAATTCATAGGGCCGGGAAGTTTCCCGGGTGTGGGTGATTTCCTGCATGTGCTCGGCATGTTCCTCGGGACGCGCCAGCAATTTTTCCGCCGCCTGCAGCAAATCGCCGGCCGGCATGCCGACAACTGAACTCTCGGGTGTCAGTCCCCATACGTGCAGGAATGCCGGGTTGTAATAAGTCGTGCCGCTGTCGTTGCTGACGTACAGAATGCCGAGGTCCATCGCCGTGAGCAGTGAATTGAAGCGCGCGTGCTCTTCCTGCGCCTGGGCGTAATACTGCTGCTGGTTTTTCTGCGCCAGTTCGAGCTGCCGTATGGTCTGCTCCAGGTTGAGTTCAATCTGCTTGCGCTCGGTGATGTCGCGCACGCTGCCGCGTATGCCGAGATATTCACCTTGGGCGCCGTAAATCGGCTGCCAGTTGGCCGCCGCCCAAAACTGGATTCCGCTTTTGTGCCGCACGCGGAACTCATAACCGCTGGCGCTGGTTTTTTGGTCGAAAACCCCGCGCGTCTCTTCGCGGAAGCGCTCCACATCCTGCGCATCCACGATGGCGGCGGGAAAATCCGGCATGTCCAGACACTCCTGCTGGGTATAGCCGGTAATGCGCAGCACCGAAGGGTTGACCCAAACCACTTTGCCCGCGGCATCCACCCATAATTCCCAGTCATGGCCGTAATCGGCAATGGCGCGGAAGCGCGCTTCACCTTGTTGCAGTGATTGCACCTGGTGTTGCACCGCCTCGGCCATGGCATTGAAGGTGGTGGACAAGCGGCCGACCTCGTCGCTCGACACCACCGGCACGCGCACCGCGTAATTGCCGCCCGCCACCGCCTGCCCGGCTTCGGTCAGCTGCCTGAGATTGCGCGTCAACCAGTAACCGAGCGCCAGAAACAGCAACAAGGAGAGCAGCACTTCGCCCAGCGCGATGAGCGAGCTTTCCAGAAAAAGTTTATGTTTGGCGGCGTTGAGAAAATCGGTGGAAACGCCCAGCCGCAGCCGGCCGTAGCTTTTGCCTTCATGCTCGATGCTGACCCAGCTTTCGTAATGCGTAACCTGGGCGGCGGCGGGTTCGGCGCCGGCCAGGAGCTCGCCTTTATCGTTGAACAGCGCGGCGTAGGCAAGACTTTCCTTGGCTTGCGTGTCGGCAAGAATTTGTTTGGCGGCAGCGCCGTCACCGCGCGCGAGCGGCCCGGCCAGCGAATTATTCAGCAGCGGCGCCAGCATCCTCACCCGCAGCCGCGCCTGCTCATCGAGCGCGTTGTCTATGAGCCAGACGCTGTTGGCGACCAGCAGGGTGAGCATCACGGCCTCCACCACCACGCTGATCAGCACCAGCTTGAGGCGCAATGATCGGTTCTGAAAAAATCCTTTCACGGTGTTCGCTCCCTCGGCGCCGTGACTGCGATTTTTGCCGCTTAAACGCGCTTCAAGAATACCTTGGAGCGGCGCTGGTAATTGTAAAGCGTCTGCTTCTCTCTCGGCAGCTGCGCAACTGCGGTTTCCTTGAAGCCGCGCTCGATGAACCAGTGCGCCGCGCGCGTGGTAAGCACGAACAGCTGTTTGATGCCCGCGTCGCGCGCCTGTTTCTCGATGTGCTTGAGCAGCATAGCACCGCAACCGCCATCGCGGTAATCCGCGCTGACCACCAGGCACGCCAGTTCGCCCGCGCCGCGCCGCGCAAAAGGATACAGCGCGGCACAGCCGATGATGACTCCGTCATGCTCGACCACGCTGAAGCGGTGGATTTCACGCTCCAGCAGTTCGCGCGAGCGCCTGACCAGCACGCCTTGCTGCTCCAAGGGCTCGATCAGGGACAAAATCCCGCCCACGTCCTCGATGCGCGCCTGTCGCAGCTGTTCCAATCCCGAAGCCGTGACCATGCTGCCGATGCCGCCGTGAGTGAAAAGTTCGAGCAGCAACGCGCCGTCGATATGCCGCGACAAAAGATGCGCACGCGCCACATTTTGCGCACAGGCGCGCAGCGCGTACGGCAGATACAGCGCCGCATCGCCGGTGAGCTTTTTCTCCCGCAACTTTTCCGCGTCGCGCAGCGTAAGTTCACGCAGCAGGCGCCCCGCGCCGTCTTTCACCCCGGCTTCATCCATGAGGAAAATCAGCTTGTCGGCGCAAAGCGCCATCGCCGCCGCCGCCGCGACGTCTTCCAGCGCCAGATTGAAAATCTTGCCGGTGGGTGAAGTGCCGAGCGGCGACAGCAGCACCATGGCGCCGCTATCCAGACGCTCGCGCAGCGCCGGCGCGTCGATCTTGCGCACTTCGCCGGTATGCTGCAAATCCACGCCGTCCAGCACGCCGATCGGTTTGGCGGTGACGAAATTGCCGCTCGCCACGCGGATTTGCGCCCCCGCCATGGGCGAATTGGGTAACCCCATCGAAAGCAGCGCTTCGATTTCCACTCGCGTGCGCCCCACCGCTTCCTTGGCGCATTGCAAAGCCGTGTCATCGGTGACGCGCAAGCCGCGCACATAGCGGCTTTTGTGGCCGAGTGCTTTCAGCCGCGCTTCGATTTGAACGCGCGCACCATGCACCAGCACCAGGCGCACGCCCAGGCTGTGCAGCAAATTAAAATCGTGCGTAAGCGCCGTGAATCCGCCGTCGCTCACCACTTCGCCGCCGAAAGCGATGACGAAAGTGCGGCCGCGGAACGCGTGTATGTAAGGTGCGGCGGCGCGCAGCCAGTGCACGAAAGCGGTGGCGTCAGCGTTATGCGTCATATTCAAACGATGCGGCCAGGGAAAGCGGCCAAGTTTATTCGATTTTGTGCTTGCAGCATAGTGGGTAAGCTGTTCTGGAAAAAGCGAAATCCTGTGGGTTCGCACTTGCCGGATTGAACCAAAGCGGCTAGAGTAAGGTCGTAATGGACATCTTATGCGGCACCTGCTGAAAATTATTTCGCGTTTCACTCTGGGGCTCACGCTGTTCGCGCAGCTGAGCCTGGCGGCGCACGCCTGTACCTTGGTTAACGTGCAGCCCGCCAGCGCATTTGACGCGAGCGTGAGTGCGCCCTGCCATCAGGCAAGCCAATTCGACCCCAATGCCTGCCTCGCGCATTGCACCGAATCCAGCCAAACCGCCAGCAATTACACTTTGCCGGCCTTGCCGGCCGCTACTCTGCCGGTGTTGAGCGTGGCGCTGATGGAAACCCGCGCCGCGCCGCAAGCGTTTAGCGCCACCCAGCCTCTCGACCATAGCGATCCTCCGTCTACCATCCGCTTCTGCTGTTTCCTGAATTAGCCTCCGCCTGAACTGAGTGGGTTCGCCGCCTGTGCGGCGGGTTTATTTCGTTTACGGAGGCATCATGTCATTCAATATTCGAGCGCGCTTTGCGCTCATCACGCTTTCAAGTCTGCTGGCGCTGCAAGCGCGAGCGGCGCCACTCACGCTGGATGAAACCGCGCAACTCGCCATGGCCAACCAACCGTTGATAAGCGGCCAGCAAGCGGCGATTCAAGCCGCGCAGAAAAACGCGATTGCGGCGGGACAATTGCCCGACCCCAAACTCAAACTCGGGATCAGCGATTTGCCGATCACCGGAGCCGAGGCGTTCAGCGTGCGGCGCGATAGCTTCACCGAATTCAAGGTCGGCGTCAGCCAGGATTTCCCGCGCGCGGAAAAACGCCGGCTGCGCGGCGGGCTGGCGCAGCTCGAAGCGGAACGCGACAACGAGGAACTGGAAGTCATCCGCCGCAGCATCCGGCGCGATGCCCAGCTCGCCTGGCTCGAAGTGTTTTATCCGCAGCGCGCTATCGAACTCATACAAAAACAACAACTGGAAGCGCAGGCGCAATCAGAAGCGGCCAGTATCGCCTACCGCGCCGGCAAGACCAGCCAGGCCGAGGTGCTGGCGGCGCAAGTCGCGCTGGATTTGCTGCAAGATCGCGAAGCGGATTTCGCGCGGCAGGCGGCGCGCGGGCGCGCGGCGCTCACGCGCTGGATTGGGAGCGACGCCGCGCGGCCGCTGGCCGCGCTGCCCGAACCGGTTCCCGCGCAAGCACCGCGTTCGTTGCTGGCTCAAGTCGAAAACCATCCGCACTTGAGTTACCTCGACAAGCAGGTGGCGATGGCGCAAACCGATGTAGCACTGGCGCGCCAGGCCTACAAGCCCGACTGGGGCTTGGAAGTGAGCTACGGCAATCGTCCGGCATTCCCTGATTTTTTCTCGCTGCAGCTCAGCATTGATCTGCCGGTATTCACCAAAAACCGCCAGGACCCGGCGCTGGCATCGAAACTTTCGCTGCTCGACAAATCGCGCACCCAGAAAGAAGACGCGCTGCGCACTCTGCAAGCCGAAGCACAGCGCGCTTACGCCGATTGGCAAGCCGATCAGGAGCGCTTGCAGCGCTATGACGGGAGCATTCTGCCGCAAGCGAAAAAAAGAGTGGCAGCGGCGCTCGTCGATTATCAAGCCGGGCGCGGCGCTTTGAATGCAGTGCTGGATGCGCGCCGCGCCGAACTTGATTTGCAGTTGCAGCGGCTCACTCTGCAAGTCGAGGCGGCGCGCGCGCAATTGCAACTGCAGTATTTTTTGCAATAGAGGATACCATGCGTAAACAGCTTGTTATATTAAGTATTATTGTCATATTTCTGCATGCCGCTTTCCTGGGCGGCTATTTCCTGAATCCCTGGCTCAACCCCAAACCCGCGCCGCAAGCGAATGCGTCAACGCCGGCGGCGGCGCAACCGGGAGAACCTGCCGCAACAGATAAAAATGTTTTGTACTGGCACGACCCGATGTTTCCGCAGCAGCGCTTCGACAAACCGGGCAAATCGCCCTTCATGGACATGCAACTGGTGCCGGTGTACGCCGATGCCGCGAATGAAGCAGGCGGCGTCAGCATCAATCCGCGCCTGACGCAAAACCTGGGGCTGCGCACCGCGCCGGTGGAAATGGGCGTGTTTGCCAGACAGGTGCATACCGTGGGCGCGGTGATGCCCGACGAACACCGCATCGAAGTCGTGCAAAGCCGCGCCGCCGGTTGGGTGGAGCGGCTGCATGTGAAAGCCGTGAACGAGAAGGTCGTGCGCGGGCAATTGCTGGCTGAGGTTTACGCCCCCGAAATCCTGGCGGCGCAGGAAGAATATGTGCTGGCGCTTAAACACGCAGGCAGCGGCGCCGATCCCCTGGCACAGGCGGCGCACGCCAGGCTGTCTTTCCTCGGCCTTTCCGAAGCGCAGATCGCGGCGCTGGAAAAAAACCAAAAACCCTTGCGGCGGGTGGCGTTCTATTCACCCATCAACGGCATCGTCGCGCAGCTCGGCGTGCGCCAGGGCATGGCGGTCACTCCCGGAACGGTGATGTTCAATCTGGTGGATCTGTCCTCGGTGTGGGTTACCGCTGAAGTGGTGGAAAACCAGGGGGGCTGGATTGCGCAAGGCAATCGCGCCGAAATCCGCGTTCCCGCCTACCCCGGAAAAGTGTTCGCCGGCCGCCTCGACTATATTTACCCCGAACTCATGGCGGCGACGCGCACCGTGAAAGCGCGCATCGTGCTCAACAACCCGCAAGGTCTGCTCAAGCCGGACATGTTCGTGGATGTCATGCTCGACGCCCGGGGCCGGGACAACACTTTGATGGTGCCCGCCGAAGCGGTGATACACACCGGACGGCGCAGCGTGGTGATTATCGCCGAGGGTGAAGGCAGGTTCCGCCCGACGGATGTGGTGACAGGTGCGGAATCCGGCGGCAAGACCGAAATTTTGCAAGGTCTGGAAAAAGGGCAGATGGTGGTCGCATCGGGCCAATTCCTGATTGATTCCGAAGCCAGCCTGCGCACCTCGCTCGAGCGTTTGGAACCGCCGGAAAATTCATCCACCGCAAACGACGTGAAACAAAAACCATGAAAATCCTGGCCACAGAGAGCGAAATTCAGAAACTTTATCCGGTTTTTCTCCGTGATCTCTGTGATCTCCGTGGCCCGCAGTTTTGATTTGGAGTTCTAAATGATTGCCAAACTTATCCGCTGGTCGGTGCACAACCGTTTCCTGGTACTGATGGCCACGCTGTTCGTCACCGCCTGGGGCGTTTACAGCATGATGAAAACCCCGCTCGATGCCATTCCCGATTTATCCGATGTCCAGGTGATCATCAAGACCACCTACCCGGGACAAGCGCCGCAAGTGGTGGAAGACCAGGTCACATACCCGCTCACCACCACCATGCTGTCGGTGCCGGGCGCGAAAACCGTGCGCGGCTATTCGTTCTTCGGCGATTCCTACGTGTATGTGATTTTCGAAGACGGCACCGATTTGTATTGGGCGCGTTCGCGCGTGCTGGAATATCTCAATCAACTGCAAGGGCGCCTGCCCGCCAACGCCAAACCCGTCATGGGCCCCGACGCCACCGGAGTGGGCTGGATTTATGAATACGCGCTCTCCGACAAGAGCGGCCAATATGATATTTCGCAATTGCGCGCATTGCAGGACTGGTTTCTGAAGTACGAATTGAAAACCGTGCCCAACGTGGCGGAAGTAGCGACCGTCGGCGGGCTGGTCAGGCAATACCAGATCGTGCTCGATCCTGACCGCATGCGCGCGCTGAAAATCCCGCAGGGAAAAATCATCAGCGCGGTGCAAAACGCCAATCGCGAAACCGGCGGCTCGGTGCTGGAGCTGGGCGAAGCGGAATACATGGTGCGCGCTTCCGGTTATTTAAAAACATTGGACGATTTCCGCCATATTCCGGTGGGCCTGGGCGCCAACGGCACGCCGCTGTTTCTGCGCGATGTGGCAAAAGTGCAAATCGGCCCTGAAATCCGTCGCGGCATTTCCGAACTCGAAGGCCAAGGCGAAGCGGTGGGCGGCGTGATTGTGATGCGCCAGGGCAAGAACGCGCTGGAGACCATCGCCGCGGTGAAAGCCAAGCTGGAAAGCCTGAAACAGGGCTTGCCCAAGGGCGTGGAAATCGTGCCGACTTATGACCGCTCGGGTTTGATCCACCGCGCGGTGGACACGCTGACTCAGCGGCTGATCGAAGAATTCATCGTCGTCGCCGTGGTGTGCCTGGTGTTTCTTTTTCACTTGCGCTCGGCACTGGTCGCCGTGGTTTCGCTGCCGCTTGGCATCCTGGTTGCGTTCATCGTCATGCAGCAGCAGGGAGTAAACGCCAACATCATGTCGCTGGGCGGCATCGCGATTGCCATCGGCGCCATGGTGGACGCGGCGGTGGTGATGATAGAAAACGCGCACAAGCACCTCGAAGCATGGCGCCAGCAAAATCCGCAGAAAACCATAGCCCGCGACGAGCATTGGAATTTGATCGTCGAGTCCGCCGCCGAAGTCGGTCCCGCGCTGTTCTTCTCGCTGCTCATCATTACTTTCAGCTTCCTGCCGATTTTCACCCTGCAGGCGCAGGAAGGCCGCTTGTTTTCGCCGCTCGCCTACACCAAGACTTACGCCATGGCCGCCGCCGCGGGTCTGGCGGTGACCTTGATCCCGGTGCTGATGGGTTATTTCATACGCGGCAAGATTCCCGAGGAAACCAGAAATCCGATTAACCGTTTTTTGATTGCCCTGTACAAACCGCTGATTGGTGTTGTGCTGCGTTTTCCCAAGCTCACTTTGCTGGCGGCGGCCACGGTGCTGTTGTTTACGCTGCTGCCGATTTTCAAGCTGGGCAGCGAGTTCATGCCGCCGCTGGTTGAAGGCGATTTGCTCTATATGCCGACCGCGCTGCCGGGATTGTCGGCGGGCAAGGCGGTGGAAATATTGCAGCAAACCGACAAATTGATTGCCGGCATTCCCGAAGTGGCGCGCGTGTTCGGCAAAATCGGGCGCGCGGAAACTTCCACCGATCCCGCGCCGCTGGAGATGATGGAAACCACCATCCAGTTCAAGCCGCAAGCGGAATGGCGCGCCGGCATGACCGAGGAAAAGTTGATCGAGGAACTGGATCGCGTGGTGCGCCTGCCCGGGCTTTCCAACATCTGGGTACAGCCGATCCGCAACCGCATTGACATGCTGGCGACCGGCATCAAGAGCCCGGTGGGCATCAAGATCGCGGGGCCGGATCTGAAAGTGATCGAAAAAATCGGCGAGGAAATCGAACACTTGGTGAAAACCGTGCCCGGCACCGCGTCCGCGTATTCCGACCGCGTCACCGGCGGGCGCTACATCGATGTGAAAATCAACCGCGAGCAGGCGGCGCGTTATGGTCTGAATATTTCCGATGTGCAGCAAGTGGTGTCGGTCGCCATCGGCGGCGAAAACATCACCGAAACCGTGGAAGGCCTGCAGCGCTTCCCGGTCAACATGCGCTACCCGCGCGAAATCCGCGACTCGGTGCCGAAACTGCGCGAGCTTCCCATCGTCACCGAAATGGGCGCGACCATTGCGCTTTCGGCCGTGGCCGATATCATGATCAGCGACGGTCCCCCGAGTATAAAAAGCGAAAACGCACGGCTGAACGGCTGGGTGTATGTGGACATCCGCGGCCGCGATCTGGGTTCGTTCGTGGCGCAGGCGCAGAAACTGGTGAACTTGCGCGTGCAACTGCCGCCCGGTTATTCAATTGCCTGGTCGGGGCAGTTCGAATACCTGCAGCGCGCGCAAAAACGCCTGGCGGTGGTGGTGCCGGCCACGCTGGCGATTATTCTGGTTTTGCTGTACCTCACTTTCCGCAAAATGAGCGAAGCGCTGCTCATCATGGCGACCTTGCCGTTCTCGCTCATCGGCGGCTTCTGGCTGATTTACCTTCTGGGTTACGACATGTCCATCGCCTCGGCAGTGGGTTTTATCGCGTTGGCCGGCGTGGCGGCGGAATTCGGCGTGGTGATGCTGATTTATCTCGATCACGCGATTGAACGCCATAAGTGCGAAGGCCGCTTGAATAAGCTCGAGGATTTAAAACAGGCCATCATGGAAGGCGCGGTGTTGCGCGTGCGCCCGAAAGCGATGACGGTCGCGGTCATCATCGCCGGGCTGTTGCCCATCATGCTGGGCGGCGGCACCGGCTCGGAAGTCATGCAGCGCATCGCCGCGCCCATGGTAGGCGGCATGATCAGCGCGCCGCTGCTTTCGATGTTCGTGATTCCGGCAGTCTACCTGCTGATGAAAAAGTGGTCGCTAAAACTGCGAGAACCTTCCGCAACCACGACGTCTCACCATTCCATAGGAGGTGAATTTGAACGACCGTAAGCCGGGTTCAATACCGGCCTTGCTGCGCATGCCGGAAGTGAATGTAGTCATTTTCTCTTTCCTGCTAAGCTTCCCGTGGGAGATGTGGCAAGTTCCCTTTTACCAGGGAATATCCAATATGCCGCACTGGCAGGCGGTCAAGCTTTGCACCGCGGCCACTGTGGGGGATGTCGCGATTGCGTTGCTTGCTTTCTGGGCCGTGGCGATCTGGGTGCGCTCCCGAACCTGGATTTTCCATGCAAGTTGGCGCGCAGTCAGCGGTTTCACGTCGGTCGCCGTCGCAGCCATTATTTTCCTGGAATGGCTGAGCATGGAATACTTCCATTTATGGAAATACGTGTATTGGATGCCCACGCTCCCGGTGGTGGACACGGGCCTGAACGCACTGCTGCAATGGATTCTCGTTCCGCCTCTGGTGGTGTGGTTTGTGCGGCGGCAACTCACGTGACGGCAAGGGAGAGCTCCGGCTTGCAAGCCGCCAATAATGTATTCGAGGATTTTAATCATGCTGGATCATTCCGCACACGCGTGTAAAAACGACGGCAATCTCCTGTCCTGCCGCGACCCGGTCTGCGGCATGGCCGTTAATCCGGCCCAGTCTCTCGCGCATGAATACGGTGGCGAGATTTATTACTTCTGCACAGAGCGCTGCCGCCTGACTTTCCGCAACCACCCTCAAGCCTACCTGGGCGGCCATGAAAAAAACGCGCCGCGCCGCGAAAACCAGGCCGGGAAATACACTTGCCCCATGCACCCGGAGGTAATCCGCGACGCGCCGGGCGACTGCCCGATCTGCGGCATGGCGCTCGAGCCCCTAGCCGCCGCCGAAACTGAAAATCCCGAACTGACTTCGATGACCCGGCGTTTGTGGGTGAGCGTTGCGCTCTGCCTGCCGCTGCTCGTCGCCACCATGGGAGAGATGATTCCCGGATTGGATTTTCTTGACGCGACGCGTGCTGCCGGGGGGATGCAAGCGCTGCTGGCGAGTCCGGTGGTGTTGTGGGCGGGTTGGCCATTCTTGGTGCGCGCCTGGCGTTCGTTCCGCACCCTGAACCTTAACATGTGGAGCTTGATCGGATTGGGCGTGGGCGCGGCTTATCTGTTCAGCCTGGGCGCGCTATTGTTCCCGGATTTTCTGCCCGATTCGTTCAAGAGTGGCGATGCAGCCCCGCTTTATTTCGAAGCCGCTGCTGTTATCGTCGCGCTGGTTCTGCTCGGGCAAGTGCTGGAGTTGCGCGCACGCTCGCGTACCAGCGGCGCGATCCAGGCTTTGCTGAGTCTCGTTCCTCACACAGCGCGGCGGATCGGTGCGCAGGGCCGCGAGACGGATATCCCGCTGCAGGAAGTACAAGCAGGGGATCGTTTGCGCGTGCGCCCGGGAGAAAAAATTCCGGTGGACGGGGCGGTAACCGAGGGCGCAAGCGTGGTTGACGAATCGATGATTACCGGCGAGCCGATCCCGGTTGCGAAAACCGTTGGCGCCAAGGTAACCGGCGGCACGGTCAATCAGACCGGCAGTTTCATCCTGCGCGCCGAGCGGGTGGGAGCCGACACGCTGCTGGCGCGCATCACGCTAATGGTGAGCGCGGCGAGCCGCTCGCGCGCACCCATCCAGCGCCTGACGGATCGGGTCGCCGCCTGGTTCGTGCCCGGGGTGGTGCTCGCCGCTGCCGCGGCATTTACAGTGTGGGCGTTCATCGGCCCGCCTCCCGCGCTGGCCCACGCCCTGGTCGCCGCCATGTCGGTCCTCATCATCGCCTGCCCGTGCGCGTTGGGATTGGCGACCCCCATGTCAATCATGGTGGGAGTAGGGCGCGGCGCGCAAGAAGGTGTGCTGATCAAGGACGCCGAGGCGCTGGAATTGATGGAAAAAGTCGACACGCTCGTCATCGACAAGACCGGCACGCTGACGGAAGGCAAACCGAAAGTGCAGCGCATCGTTGCTGCAGCCGGTTACAGTGAAGCCGAGGTGCTCGCCCACGCTGCCGCGCTCGAAAACATGAGCGAACATCCGCTCGCTCAGGCAATCGTGGCTTACGCGCAGGAGAAAAACGCGGTGCTGGGCGCGGTCGAACACTTCAAATCGCTAACCGGCAAAGGTGTACAGGGGTCCATCGGCGGCAAGCACCTTGCCTTTGGCAATGCGCGCATGATGCGAGACGGTGGAATAGAGGTGGCGCCACTGCTGATGCAAGCGCAGCGCCTGCGCGAATCGGGCCAAATCGTCATGTTTCTTGGAATCGATAAGCGATTGGCGGGCCTGGTCAGCGTCGCCGACCCGATCAAGACCACCACGTTCGAAGCAATCAAGCAACTGCAAGCGTCAGGCATCCGCATCGTGGTGCTAACCGGCGACAACGCCGCGACTGCGGCCGCCGTCGGCCGGCAACTGGGATTGGACGAGATCAAGGCCGAAGTGCTGCCCGAAGACAAATATCGCCACGTACAGGAATTGCAGCAGCGAGGCCGTATCGTCGCGATGGCCGGCGATGGTGTCAACGACGCACCTGCGCTCGCACAAGCCCACGTCGGGATTGCGATGGGCACCGGCACCGATGTCGCCATGCAAAGCGCCCGCGTCATTCTGGTCAAAGGCGATCTGCGCGGCATCGCCAAGGCGTATCGATTGAGCCGCAGCACCATGCGCAACATCCGCCAGAACCTGTTCTTCGCGTTCATCTACAACGCGCTGGGCGTCCCGGTCGCGGCGGGCGTGTTGTACCCCTTGCTGGGAATTTTATTGAGCCCGATGCTCGCCAGCGCCGCCATGAGTTTCAGTTCCGTGTCGGTGATCGCCAATGCTTTGCGCTTGCGGCGGGTAACATTATGATCAATAGCATGGCGATGAAGCAGAACGGTCAGAGTGAGCTAGCCCGGATTTCGTGGACATCATTAATTTCAGAGGCGAATTATTTTTGGTCAATTGTCCTTGCGCATTTTGCACCGGCAAGCGCAGTACTCAGAGCCACTTCGCTTTGCGAAAACGCCAGAACAAATACCCGTCTATGGAAAACATGATGCCAACCACGAGTGGATAACCCAACGCCCAGTCGAGTTCCGGCATGTGCCTGAAATTCATTCCGTAAATGCCGGCGATCATGGTCGGCACCGCCACCAGCGCAGCGTAAGCGGCGAGCCGCTTGGTGGTTTCGTTTTCCTGCAAGGTGATGAGCGAGAGATTGACCGAAATCGCGGTGGCGAGCGTGTCGCGCAGGCTGTCTATGGTCTGGTTGATTCTCACCAGATGGTCGTAGATGTCGCGGTAATATTCCTGGGTGTTGGCGCATACCTGCGGCACGCGCCCGCCGTAGAGTTTGCCCACGCTTTCCATCAGCGGCGAGCTGGCGTGCTTGAGCACGGTGATTTTCTGCTTCAAGCCATACAGCGCTTCGATGGTGTGGCGGCCGGTGCTGCCGGCGAAAATGCGCCGCTCCAAATCCTCCAGTTCGTCCTCGAGCGCTTCGACCACGGGGAAATAGCGATCCACCACCGTGTCCATGAGCGCGTACAGGATGAATCCGGAACCGTGCCTGAGCAGGTGCGGCTCGCGTTCGCAGCGCGCACGCACGTCGGCGAAGCCGCGCTCGGTACGGTAGCGCAGCGAGAGCACGTAGTTGGGCCCGGCGAAAATATTCACCTCGCCGACCTTGAGCTCGTCGGCCGCGCATTCCACGGTATGCAGCACCACAAAGAGCGCATCCGCGTATTCCTCGATCTTGGGCCGGTGATGCCCCAGCCGCACGTCTTCGACCGCCAGCTCATGCAGGCCGAATTCTTTTTCCATTTGCGCCAGTTCCGCCGGTTCCGGCTCGTTGAGCGCGACCCACACGAAGCAACCGGGCTGGTCCAGGTAGTGACGGATTTTCTGCGGAGCGACCGCATCCGCAATTTTTTTGCCTTCCCGATAGACGACGCAATTGACCAGCATGACTTACTCCGGTTTTCTTAGCGCGCATGATAGCGGCAGGCGCGGGCCGTGGCTAGCGGCGCACACAGAAAAATAATTCGTCTCCGAACTGACCTCTTTGTACTTTTTGGTGTCATTCCCCTTCTGAGCCGCCGGTCTGCCATCGGCGAATTTAAATTTCCCCCCACCTTACCCTCTCCCTCAAGAGGAGAGGGAATAAATGGGTGTCACAGTTGGCACTGTGTCGCTATGTTACAATGCCCGGCTTCGTTTAACGGACATCCGTATGTCACACCCGCTCCAGACTGGCGATTCAAGCGCGAATCCCGGACGTCCCATCCGCAACATCGCCATCATCGCCCATGTGGATCATGGCAAGACCACGCTGGTGGACAAGCTGCTGCACCAGGCCGGGACTTTTGCCGCGCATCAGCACATCGCCGAGCGGGTGATGGACAGCAACGATATCGAGCGTGAGCGCGGCATCACCATTCTGGCCAAGAATACTGCGGTTAATTATCAAGGCATCCACATCAACATCGTGGACACTCCCGGCCACGCCGATTTCGGCGGCGAAGTGGAGCGCGTGCTCTCGATGGTGGACGGCGTGCTGCTGCTGGTGGACGCGGTGGAAGGCCCGATGCCGCAGACGCGTTTCGTGACGCGCAAGGCGCTGGCGCAGGGATTGAAACCCATCGTGGTGGTGAACAAAGTGGATCGTCCCGGCGCGCGCGCCGACTGGGTGGTGAACCACACTTTTGATTTGTTCGACAAGCTGGGCGCGACCGAAGCGCAAATGGATTTCCCGGTGGTGTACGCTTCCGCCCTGAACGGCACCGCCACGCTGGATTTGAAAAACCCCGGCAGCGACATGAAACCGCTGTTCGAGACTATTCTGAATTACGTGCCGGCGCCCGCCGGCGATCCCGATGCGCCGCTGCAGTTTCAAATCAGCGCGCTGGATTATTCCAGCTTCGTCGGGCGTATCGGCATCGGGCGCATATTGCACGGACGGCTCAAGCCGGCGCAGGAGGTGCTGATTTTGAGCGCCAACCACGAGCCCAAAAAAGCGCGCGTGAACCAGCTCATGTCGTTTCAGGGATTGAACCGGGTGCCGGTGGAAGAAGCCGTGGCCGGCGACATCGTGCTGGTGAACGGCGTCGAGGACATCGGTATCGGCGTGACGCTTGCCGATCCGGAACATCCGATCGCGCTGCCGATGCTGGCGGTGGACGAACCCACGCTCACCATGAATTTTCAGGTCAACACCTCGCCTTATGCCGGACAGGAAGGCAAGTTCATCACCAGCCGCCAGTTGCGCGAGCGCCTCGACCGCGAGCTGATGGCCAACGTGGCGCTGCGAGTGGAAGAAACCTCCGACACCGACGTGTTCCTGGTCTCGGGCCGCGGCGAGTTGCATCTCACCATCTTGCTGGAGAACATGCGCCGCGAAGGTTATGAACTCGCGGTGTCGCGCCCGCGCGTGGTGCTGCGCACCGTCAATGGCGAGAAATGCGAGCCGTTCGAAGCCCTCGCCGTGGACGTGGAAGAACAGCATCAGGGCACGGTCATGCAGGCTTTAGGGGAGCGCCGCGGCGAACTGCTCGACATGGCGCCCGACGGCCGCGGCCGGGTGCGGCTGGATTACCGCATTCCCGCGCGCGGCCTCATCGGTTTCCAGTCCGACTTCATGACCATGACGCGCGGCACCGGCATCAAAAGCCATGTGTTCGACGATTATGCGCCGATGAAGGCGGAGGTCGCCGATCGCCGCAACGGCGTGCTGGTTTCCGCCGAACAGGGTGAAGCGGTAGCCTACGCGCTATGGAAATTGCAGGAGCGCGGGCGCATGTTCGTGAGCCCCGGCGAGCGTCTGTACGAAGGCATGGTCATCGGCATCCACAGCCGCGACAACGATCTGGTGGTGAACCCGATCAAGGGCAAGCAGCTCACCAACGTGCGCGCCTCCGGTACCGACGAAGCGGTGCGCCTGGTGCCGCCGATTCAGCTCACGCTGGAATCGGCGGTTGAATTCATCGCCGACGACGAACTGGTGGAAATCACGCCCAAGACCATACGCATCCGCAAGCGCCATCTGAAGGAACACGAACGCAAGCGCGCTTCGCGCGCAGCAGCCTGATGTATCAGCGCTGGGCCTGCATTTTCACCACTACTTTGGCTTTTCCTGAAATATAATAAGCATGCGGCATGGCCGGGCTGCTGTGCACGATGCCGGGTCTGCCGTTGCGGTCGAGCGCGATGAATCCCATTTCGGCGCGAAATTCCCTGCTCATTCGAACCAGTTCCAGACGCACCGCTTCCTCGGCGGTCATTCCCACCGCCAGATAATCGCACACCGATTTGGTGGAGAGGATGCGCATCACCGCTTCGCCCAGGCCGGTCGCCGATGCCGCACCGAAGCGATTGGCGTAAGTCCCCGCGCCGGGTAGCGGCGTGTCGCCCACGCGGCCCGGCAATTTCAGCGTTAATCCGCCGGTGGAAGTCGCGGCGGCGAACACACCTTTTTCATCCAGCGCCACCGCACCCACGGTGTTGCCGGTGGCTTGCGCGTAGCGCTTGGGGTTAGTGCGGATTTTTTGGTATTCCCGCCTGCGCTCATCGGTCACCGGATCGTAATCGTCAAAACCCATCCGGCGCGCGAACTGCTGCGCGCCTGCGCCCGCCAGCAGAACATGCGAGGTTTTTTCCAGCACCTTGCGCGCGACCTGCAGCGGATTTTTCACCCGCTGCAAACAAGCCACGCCGCCCGCGCGCAGGCCTTTACTCACCATCACGCACGCGTCCATCTCGGCTTCACCCGCGGAATTTAAAACCGAACCGGTGCCGGAATTAAACACCGGGTCATCTTCCATCAGTGTCACCGCCGCCACCACCGCATCCAGCGCGCTGCCGCCGCGCGCGAGGATTTCCGCTCCGGCTTTGGCCGCACGCCGCACACCGGCGAGCGCCGCGCGTCCGAATTTGTCCGGCCATCTGCCGGCACCGCCATGAATGACAATAGCATGCATCTAAAAATCTCCCCACAAGGTCTGAAGCGCCGCCAGCGCGGCCAGTGCCGCGGTTTCGGTGCGCAAAACGCGCGGTCCCAGCGTGGCGCTGATAAATCCGGCGGCGTGCGCAACTTGTTCTTCCGCGGCGGTAAAACCGCCTTCCGCTCCGGCCAGCAGGATAATCCTGCTTGGCGGCCGGAATTCTTTCAAAGGCTTCCCGCGCGCGGGGGATAGCAGCACTCGCAGCGCTTGCGCATCCGCCTGCCGCGTGAATTCGTCCAGCGCAATAATTTCCGCAATGGCCGGAATGCGATTGCGCCCGCACTGCTCGCAGGCGGAAATGGCGATCCTGCGCCAATGCTCGACGCGCTTTTGCGCGCGCGCGCCGGAGAGTTTGACCACACTGCGCCGCGTGTCCAAAGGGAAAATCGCGCTCACCCCCAGCTCCACCGCTTTCTGCACGATGAAATCCATTTTATCGGCGGAGGAAATGCCCTGCGCCAGTATAATATTAAGTGCTGATTCGCGTTCGGTGTCTTGCCACTTGCCGGTCAATGCCGTTACTCGGGATTTGACGCTGCCGCTAATCCGCGCCGGATACTCGCCGCCCTGGCCGTCGAACAGCACCAGCGCATCTCCTGGCTTGAGACGCAATACTTTCACGGCGTGATGCGCCGCCGGCGCATCCAGAATAATTTCACGTCCGGCGTGCAGTTCGCCGGAATGATAAAGACGCGCAACGGTCATAGTTCAGGAAAACTCATGATGACAACGCATGATAATATAAAGGTGAAGAAAACCAGGACACAGCCATGGTAAGCCTGCAAACACCGGTGTGCGATTTCGGCTGGCCAGCGGTGGATTTCGATCTCCCCGGCGTTGACGGCAAGCGTTATTCGCTGGCCGCTGCGCGCGGAGAAAACGGCCTACTGCTGATGTTCATCTGCAATCACTGCCCGTACGTGAAAGCCGTGCGCGAGCGGCTGGTACGCGATTGCGGCGAACTCATGCGGCACGGGATCAACAGCATTGCCGTCATGTCGAATGATACCGAAGACTACCCAGAAGATTCGTTTGACAATATGGCCAGAATCGCGCGCCAGTTCAAATTTCCGTTTCCTTACGTGCTGGATGAAACGCAGCAGGTGGCGCGCGCCTATGGCGCGGTATGCACGCCGGATTTTTACGGCTTCAATGCCAAGCTAGAATTGCAATACCGCGGACGCCTCGATGCGTCGCGCAAGGACGCGGCACAGAATGCGCGGCGCGATTTGTTCGAAGCCATGCTGCAAATCGCGCGTACCGGCCAAGGTCCGCTGGAGCAAATTCCCAGCATGGGTTGCTCGATTAAATGGAGAAACGCTTGACATGAAAGCGCCATGCTTGATGCGGTAGTGCGCGCGGTACGCGATGTGGCGCTGGTCGAAATCATGCCGCGTTATCTCAAGGTCGCGCAGCAGCGCAAATCCGACGGCAGCCTTTGCACCGATGCCGACATCGCCGCGCAGGAAGCGCTGTCGCGCCGCTTGCGCGTGATCGATCCCTGCCCGGTGGTGGCAGAGGAAATGAGCGAGCAGCAGCATGCCGGGCAATGGCTCAAGGGCGATGCCGGTCTGTGGTGCGTGGATCCGATAGACGGCACTTCCAATTTCGTCAACGGCCTGCCTTATTTCGCGGTATCGGTGGCGCTGATGCGCAAAGGCAGGAGCGTGCTGGGAGTAATTTATGACCCGGTGGCGGATGAAATGTTTTATGCCGAAAAAGGCCGCGGCGCGTTTTTGAACGGGGTAAGACTTCCCATCAACGATTCTGACAAGAATCTGAACCAATGCATGGCGAGCGTGGATTTCAAGCGCATCGGCGCCAAACTCGGGCGCGAACTCGCGAGCTCCCCGCCTTATTCCTCGCAACGCAATTACGGCGCGAGTACGCTGGAATGGTGTTATGTCGCGGCCGGACGTTTCGATGTCTACCTGCACGGCGGGCAGAAACTATGGGATTACGCCGCCGGCTCGCTGATACTGGAAGAGGCGGGCGGCCTGATGTGCTCGCTCAACAGCGATGACTTCTGGGCCGATGAGCTTTGGAAACGCTCGGTGATCGCCGCGCGCAACCCGGTTTTGTTTCAGGCCTGGAAAGCCTGGCTGCGTGCGCGGTTGTAATTCAATGTAGGAATCTGCCGTCCTTGGTGATAATCGTGAGATCAACAAATTTCGAACCGCTGTGACTAGCAGGAGAGAAATTCACGGTAAATCCGCCAAAATCCAGATCCTGGATTTTTTCCAGGGTATTAACAAAGTTTTCCCGCGTCAGATTCTTGCCGGTACGTTTCAGGCCCTCAACGAAAACCCTGGCTGAGAGATAGCCTTCGAGCGTGGAAAAGGACAGCGGGCTCTGTGCGCTAAAACGCTGCATGGTTTTCTGGTATTCCTTGACCACGGGAATGCTCGGGCTCCACGGAAACGGCACCACTTGCGAAATCGCCACGCCGGTGCCGTCGGCACCCAGATCGGAAGCCAGCGCCTTGCTGCCAACGAAGGAAACGTTGAAGAACTGCGCGCCGCTGCCGGTTTTTTTCATCTGGCGGATGAATTCGGCGCAGGATTTATAAGCGCTGATCATCACCACCGCATCGGGCTTGACCTTGGTGATGGCTTTCACCGCGTCTTCGACCTTGATGGTATTGCGCTCCACCGTGCCGGTCGCGGAAATCGGGATATTGCGCTTCTTCATGGCGATATCCACGCCTTTCAAGCCGGCTTGTCCGTAAGCGTCGTTCTGATAAAACACCGCGATGTTCTTGATGCCGATGGACACCAGCTGCTCGACTATTTTCTCGGTTTCATCGTAATAGCTCGCGCGCACGTTGAAAATATAGCGGTTGATTGGACTGCGCAACAATTCCGCGCCGGTAAACGGGCCGACAAACGGCACTTTGGCCTCAGTGAAAATCGGCAGCGCCGCGGCGCTGGTCGGAGTACCGACGTAAGCGAACAGGGCAAACACTTTTTCTTCATTAATCAGCTTCTTGGTGTTTTCCGCCGCGCGGCCGGGCTCGTAACCGTCATCCAGTGATTTGAGCTCGATTTTGCGGCCAAACACCCCGCCTTCGCTGTTGATCAAGTCGAAATAAGCCTTGGCGCCGTCGCGCATTTCGCGCCCGAGTTCGGCGGCGGGTCCGCTGAAAGCTGCCGATTGCCCAACCAGAATTATGCTATCGCTGACACCCACTTCTGCCGCCTGCACCGGCGCTGCGATTCCCAGCAATAGCGCCAGCATCCATAATCCGGCATTCATTCTCAAGCGCTTCATGGTGTTTCTCCTCTGAGTAAAATCCCGCCGGCGCCATGCGGCACCATTCCTTGCCGCCGCCGCGACTGCCCGCCTAAGGCACGTAGGGGAATAAATCTGGCGCCTCGTCTTTTTCTTCGAACTTAACTTAAAGTATAACGTGAGCTATGGCGTTTAAACTTGCGAAATGCTATCTTATCTTCGCATGCTCCAGGCCTGATGTAAACCATCGTGCCAGAGACCAAAACTTGAATGAGCGCGCATTATTCGGGGGATTAAGTGGACGGCAGCTTGGCAGGCCTCAAGGTGATGGTGATTGACGACAGCAACACCATCCGCCGCAGCGCCGAGATTTTTCTGCTGCAGGCGGGTTGCGAGGTGATACTCGCGGAAGACGGCTTTGACGCTCTGGCCAAAATCACCGACTACCTGCCGGATGTGATTTTTTGCGACATCATGATGCCGCGGCTCGACGGCTATCAGGCGTGCGCGCTGATCAAGAAAAACCTCAGATTCAGGGCCACGCCAGTGATCATGCTTTCGAGCAAGGACGGACTGTTCGACCGCGCACGCGGAAGAATGGTGGGGTCGGACGAATATCTGACCAAACCCTTCACCAAGGACAGTTTGCTGAAAACCGTAGGCACATACGCGCAAAAACGCGTGGTGAACAGTTAAAGAGGTCGAATCATGGCAATCAAGAAAATCCTGGTCGTTGACGACTCTCCCACCGAGCGCCACCTGCTCTCCGACATCCTGACCAAGGGCGGCTACGAGGTCATTGTCGCGGAAAACGCGGATGAAGCGCTGGCCAAAGCCAAGCAGGTCAAACCCGATCTGGTGTTGATGGACGTGGTCATGCCGGGGCAAAACGGCTTCCAGGCCACGCGCGCACTCAACAAGGAAGAGGAAACCAAGAATATTCCAGTCATTATCGTCACTTCCAAAACCCAGGAAACCGACAAGATCTGGGGTATGCGCCAGGGCGCGAAGGATTACATCGTGAAGCCGGTGGACCCGGTCAAATTGCTGGCGAAAATAAAGGCGCTGGGCTAAATGGCAAAACGCTTCAGCCTGCGTGAATTCCAGCAGGGTTTGTCGGCCCGATTGCAAGCGGCCGCCGATGCCCCGGCGGGCGCCGCGTCCAAGCTCGGCGTGCAATCGGGACGTGATTTGTGGCTGGTGGATTTGTTCGAGGCGGGCGAAGTGGTGACGCTGCCGGAATTGACCCCGGTGCCGTTGACGCGACCGTGGTTCAGCGGGGTGGCGAATATCCGCGGCGTGCTTTACAGCATCGTGGATTTTTCCGCTTTCACCGGCGGCGAGCCGATTCAGCATGGACTCGACACCCGCGTGCTGCTGGTGGGCCAGAAGCTCGCCACCAACTGCGGCCTGCTGGTCAACCGTATGATGGGCTTGCGCCGCCCTGAACAACTGAAGCGCGCGGATGGCGTGACGTCCGCACCCTGGATCAGCGCCGAATACCTGGATAACGACGGCCGGCGCTGGAAGGAATTGAATCTGCGCAAATTGGTGGAGCATCCGGGTTTTCTGCAGATCGGGGTTTAGGCGAATTTTTTATTAGATTAATAAACACACAAGTACAGGCCTGCTTGACACGGACCGAATAGAGGAGGTGCATATGGCATTACTAAAATCCAAAAACCAACCGAAGACCGCGGATACCAAGAATCCGAATTTCAATCCGACGCGCACCACGGCAATCGCGGGTGAGGCGGGCGCCAAGGCGCCAAGCCCAGGCGGGCTGCCGCTCATCGGCAAATTGCCGGTAAATCAGCAATACTGGATTCTCGGCGCCGGAATGGCGATATGCCTGGCGCTCGCCGCCGGGTTGTTTGCCATCAATACCACGACCACTTCCAACAATGCGGTGTATCTGACGACCGCAACCGAAATGCAAATGCTCTCGCAGCGCCTGGCCAAGGGCGCGCAGCAGGCGGTGCTCGGCAATGCCAGCGGTTTTGATCAGATGCAGCAGGGCCGCGACAAATTCGGCACCGATCTCAACAGCTTGGTCAATGGGGGTTCCAACGCGCCCGCCGCCACGGCGGCGCAGGCCAATCTCGAGGAAATCAGCCAGCTGTGGGCGCCGCTGGAGCAAAGAGCAAGCCTGATTCTGGCGCAGAAAACCGATTTGGTGAATCTCGGCAAGAACGTGCTGGCGATCAACAACAACAATCCGCGCCTGCTGGAACTGGCGCAGGAAGTGGAATCCACCCTGACGCAAGGCGGCGCGGCGCGCAACGCGCTGCAGGTCGCGAGCCGCCAGGTGATGTTGACGCAGAAACTCGCCAAGAATGCCAACGCGCTCCTGTCCGGGGAACTGGTGGACCCGGAAGTCGCGTTTTTACTGGCCAAGGACACTAACACCTTCCGCGATAATCTGCTGGGACTCATCGACGGCAGCGACCAATTGCGTCTCCCCGCCGCCAAGGATCAGGAAAGCCGCGACCGGCTGAAAGATCTGCAGGGCGCGTTCAAAGAATTCGAAACCAGCGTCACGTCCATTCTGCAAAATCAACAGAAACTCATCCAGGCCAAGCAGGCCGGGCAAAGTATTTTCACTGACAGCGAGAAACTGCTGACCACCACGCAAAAACTCACCGATTTTTTTCAAGAGGAATCCGATAAACAAGGTACGCTGGTTGCTGCCATTCTGTGTGCGGTACTCATGCTGATATTCCTCGCGTTGATGGCAATGGTCTCGCTCTACGAAGCGCGGCGGCGCGCACTGGCGAGCGAACAGGAAAACAAACGCAACCAGGAAGCGATTTTGCGGCTGCTCAATGACATGGGCGATCTGGCGTCGGGCGATCTTACTGTGCATGCGCAAGTAAGCGCCGACATTACCGGTGCGATTGCCGACTCCATCAACTTCACCGTGGAGGAATTGCGCACGGTGGTGACCGGAATTAACAAGACTACCGGCCAGGTGACCAGCGCCACCGAGCAGGCCAGGGCGATTTCCGCGCAACTGCTCCAGGCGGCGGAAAAACAATCCAAGGAGATTAAAGACACCACCCACTCGGTGCTGCAAATGGCGCAATCCATGAACGAAGTTTCGGTCAACGCCAACCAGTCCGCCAAAGTGGCGCAGCAGTCGCTCAACGCCGCGGAAAAAGGCACGGCGGCAGTGCAAAACTCGATTTCTGGCATGAACGAAATCCGCGAGCAAATCCAGGAAACCTCGAAGCGCATCAAGCGCCTCGGTGAATCGTCGCAGGAGATCGGCGAAATCGTGGAGCTGATATCCGATATTACCGAACAAACCAACGTGCTGGCGCTGAATGCCTCCATTCAGGCGGCGGCGGCGGGTGAGGCGGGCCGCGGCTTCACCGTGGTGGCGGAGGAAGTGCAGCGGCTGGCGGAACGCTCGGCGGAGGCGACCAAGCAAATCGGCGCGATCGTGAAAACGATTCAGACCGACACCCAGGACGCGGTGGCGGCAATGGAAAAAAGCACGCAAGGCGTGGTGGAAGGCGCGAAACTTTCCGATGCCGCCGGCCAGGCGCTGTCCGAGATCGGCGAGGTGTCGCGCAATCTGGCGCAACTCTCGGCGACGATTTCCGCCGCCACCCAGGCGCAAGCCGCGTCCGCCAACAATGTGGCGAAAAACATGCAGGACATCCTCAGCATCACCAATCAGACCACGCAAGGCACCAAGCAAACCGCGGTATCCATCGGCCAGCTGGCGCAATTGGCGGCCGAGCTCAAGAGTTCGGTATCCGGCTTCAAGATTTAGCCTGCCATGAGCGCACAGCGCGAATTCGACATCGGCCCATTGACCTGGGTCAAGAGTGAAATTGACCAGGCGTTGTCGCGCGCGCGCCATGGCATCGAACAGGTAGCGGCGGGTGACAGCACACAACTTAAATCCTGTCAGGCGCATCTGCACCAGGTCACCGGCGCGCTGCAAATGGTAGGCCTGGATGGCGTGACGCGCTTCAGCGAGGAAGCGGAAAAACTGCTCGCCCAACTGCAAAAACAACCGGAAAAAATCCCCACCGGCGCACCCGATCTTATCCGGCGCGCAGTAATCTCCATCGCGCGGCACCTGGACCGTCTGCTCGAAGTCGAGTCCGATGTGCCGCTCAATCTGTTGCCGCTATTCAAGGAGCTGGCGCAGGCCGCCGGCACGGAAAATATTTCCGAAAGCGAATTGTTTTTCCCCGATCTTGGCCTGTGCCCGCCTAAACATCCACAAGCCCATGCAGTGGCGGAAGCCGAGCTGAGAAATTTCATCAACAGGCAGCGTGGCGAATTCCAGCGCGGATTGCTCAACTGGCTGCGCAGCCCCGAGGATATGCAGGGCATGAAACGCATGCACCAGGCGCTCCTGGCCATTGAGCGATCCCAACCGCTCCCGGCACAACGGACTTTCTGGTGGGTGGCGAGTGGGTTCATCGAAAGCCTGGTGCACCAGAGGGGAGCGGCCGGCTTACATGCCAAGCAACTGTGCGCGCACATTGATTTGCAAATCCGGCGCCTGGCGGCCGGGTCTTACAAGGTTGCCGAGCGGCAATTGCGTGAAGCACTGTATTTCGTTGCGCGCTGTGCGCCGGTCACCGAACGCATCCGCGAAATCAAGGAATTCTACGCGCTCGACAGCTTGCTGCCCCAAGCCTCGGCGCCGTCGGGATTAATGGAACACGACACGTCCAAAGTGGCGCCGCTGTTGCGCGATTTCCGCGACACGTTGGGTAGCGCCAAGGACTCCTGGGCCAAGTACACCTCGGGCGCGCCGGATGCGCAGCCGCGCTTTCGCGAACACGTGACTAAGCTTATCAAACTCAGCGCCGAAATCAGTCTGCCGCCATTACAGAAATTACTGGAAGTCATCAAGACCGCGCTGGCGCGCGCTCCGGCCAAGGGTGAAGAAAACGAGGCGCTGGCGCTGGAAATGGCCACCGCGCTGTTGCTGGCCGAAAACGCCGCCGAGAATTTCGCCAGCCCCGCCAAAGAACTGCCCCACCAGGTCGAGGCGATGGCAAACCGCCTGCTCGCCGCCCTGGGTGAAAAAGGCCAGAGCGGCGAGTTGCCCGAAGTGCCGCTGTTGAACGAAATCACCCGCAAAGCACAGGAAAAACTCCTGATGGCGCAGGTGGTGCACGAAATCGAAAGCAATATGAGCCACATCGAGCAGGTGCTCGATGCTTACTTCCGCGACACTTCCAAACGCGACGAGCTCGCTGCGCTGGCGCCTTTTTTCAGGCAAGTATTGGGCGCACTGAATATTCTCGGCCTCGAGCAAGCGCTACAGCTCCTGGCCGAATGCCAGAAACTGGTGGAGAAATTCGGCGCTGCCCACTACCACGCGCCGGCGCCGGAACTGGAACTGTTGGCGGAAGGCCTGAGCAGTCTGGGTTTTTACATTCAAGCGGTGGAAACCAATCAGACCGAGCGCGAGCAAATCATCACACCGGTGTTGCGCAAGCTGCGTGGCGAACCCGAACCGCCCGCCGCTGCACTGGAAGAGGCCGCGCCCATGGTCACGATT
>JBOIFQ010000236.1:0-2470 GCA_050741655.1 Burkholderiales bacterium
ACTCTACAGCGCGCCGGTGTGTCCTTTCGCGCAGCGTACGCGGCTGGCGCTGCTGGAAAAGCATGTCGAATTCAACCTCAACGAAATTGATCTGGATAACAAACCACGGGGTTTCGAGAAACTCTCGCCGTATGCAAAAGTGCCGGTGCTGAAGCACGGCGAAGATCTAGTGTGGGAATCCGCGATCATCAATGAGTACCTGGAAGAAGTTTGTCCACAGCCGGCGCTGCTGCCGGGTGAGCCGGGCCGGCGCGCCTTGGCACGCTTCTGGATTGATTTTTGCAACGTAAAATTCGTCCCCGCTTTTTATAAATTGTTGCTGGCGCAAGCTGCGGAAAAACAAAATAGCTACCGTGAGAACATGCTTTCGCATTTGCGCTTCATGGAAAACGAGCTACTTGCCAAAAATTCCGCAGGAGATTATTTGCTGGGACGGGAACTCACGCTCGCGGATTTGACGTTTTATCCTTTCTTCGAGCGTTTTTGCGTGCTCAGGCATTACCGCCAGTGCGACATTCCAGCGGATTGCACTCGATTGAAGCGCTGGCTGAAAAAAATGCGTGGGCTCGCCTCGGTTAAAGCCACCCGGAACGACGAGGAGTTTTATTTGCGTTCCTACGCCAAATACGCCGACGGTTCGGCTTCCGGTGTCACCGCGCAGGAAATGCGCAGCACCTGAGATGAATTACAAATACTACTGGGAGGATTTCAAGGCCGGCGAAAACGTCGAGTTGGGCGAAAAACGCGTGAGCCGGGAAGAAATCATCGCTTTCGCGCGCGCCTACGACCCGCAACCGTTTCACATTGACGAGCAGGCGGCGCGGCAATCGTTTTTTGGCGGCCTCATCGCCAGCGGCTGGCACACCTGCGCCATGCTGATGCGTATCATGTGCGATGCTTTCCTGCTGGAATCCGCCAGCATGGGTTCGCCCGGCGTGGACAATATACGCTGGCTGAAACCGGTGCGCCCGGACGACGTGATTCGGGTGCGGCGCGTCTGCCTCGAAACGCGCGCTTCGCAAAGCCGTCCCGAAATGGGGGTCATCAAAAACCGCTATGAGGTTTACAACCAGAATGACGAACTGGTGATGCAAATCGAGGCGATGAGCCTGATACGGCGCCGCCATCCGGGCGCGCGGTCTTGAACCATGCCGAAAATCCATGTGGTGCCGAGAAAAGAAGATCTGCACCAAGAGCGTCTGGCGGACAAGGTGGTGTTGGTGCTGGATGTGCTGTTCGCCACCAGCACCATCGTCACTGTGCTCGCCAAAGGCGCGCGGGAAGTGATCCCGGCGCTGGATGAAACGGATGCGCGTGCCCAAGCCGGATTGAACGGCGCCTGCCTGCTGGCAGGCGAGAAAAACATCCGCACCATTTCTGGTTTTGCCTCGCCTTTGCCGCTGGCTTTGTTGCGCGAAAACCCGGCGCACAGGAGTATCATTTATTCCACCACCAACGGCACCGTGGCCCTGCGCCAGGCAGCCGGCGCCGCCGCGGTTTACGCCGCGGCACTGTTGAACGGTGCGGCGGCGGTGCAGCGGGTGATCACGGCGCATCCCGAACAAACTGTGCTGATTGTTTGCGCGGGATCGGGCGGCAGTATGAATCTGGAAGATTTTTACGGCGCCGGTTATCTGGTGGATTTGCTGCAAAATGCGCGGCGGGATTACGATTGCAGCGACGCCGCGCGCGCGGCACGGATGTTGTATCAGCACACCGATGCCGGGGAGTGTTTGCTGGCTTCGCGCATTGGCCGCATCATCAGCGACATGGGGCACGCCGAAGAGGTGCGCTTTGCCGCGCGCAAGAGCGAATTCGACGCGGTGCCGGTGTTGCGCAACGGACGGCTGCAATTATATTGAGGAGATCACCATGAAAGTCGAGCTTAATCTTCCCCTGGCCACACCCACCTTCGCCAGCGTGGCGGAACACCGCCGCCATCTCAAGCAGCGCCTGGCCGGTGCGTTCCGCTTGTTTTCCAAATTCGGTTTCGACGAAGGCGTGGCGGGGCACATCACCGCGCGCGACCCGGAATTTCCCGACCGCTTCTGGGTAAATCCCTTCGGCGTGCATTTCAGCCAGATCAAGGCCTCCGACCTGATTCTGGTGAACCACAAAGGCGAAGTGGTGGAGGGCAAGCGCCCGGTGAACGGCGCCGCTTTCGCCATTCATTCGCAAGTGCATGCCGCGCGGCCGGATTGCGCGGCGGCGGCGCACGCACATTCGCTTTACGGCAAAAGCTGGTCCACGCTCGGACGCCTGCTGGATCCGCTCACCCAGGACGTGTGCGCGTTTTATCAGGACCACGCGCTGTTCGATGATTACACCGGCGTGGTGCTGGATACCGAAGAGGGCAAGCGCATCGCGCAAAAGCTGGGGAATAAAAAAGCCATCATCCTGCGCAATCATGGTTTGCTGACGGTGGGCAAGACCGTGGACGAGGCGGCGTGGTGGTTCATCACCATGGAGC
>JBOIFQ010000237.1:0-2380 GCA_050741655.1 Burkholderiales bacterium
CGCCAACCGCGCGCTGATGGGTTCCAACATGCAGCGCCAGGCGGTGCCGTGTTTGCGTGCCGAGAAGCCGCTGGTGGGCACCGGCATCGAACGTACCGTGGCGGTGGATTCCGGCACCGCGGTGCAAGCGCGCCGCGGCGGCATGGTGGATTACGTGGACGCCTCGCGCATCGTGGTGCGAGTGAACGACAATGAAACCAGCGCCGGTGAAGTCGGCGTGGATATCTACAATCTGGTGAAATACACGCGCTCGAATCAAAATACCAACATCAATCAACGACCGGTAGTCAATGTGGGCGATGGGATCGCGCGCGGCGACGTGGTGGCCGATGGCGCGTCCACCGACATGGGTGAGCTCGCGCTGGGGCAAAATCTGCTGGTCGCCTTCATGCCGTGGAACGGCTACAATTTCGAGGATTCGATTCTGATTTCCGAGCGCGTGGTGGCGCACGACCGCTTCACTTCGATTCACATCGAGGAACTATCGGTGGTCGCGCGCGACACCAAATTGGGGCCGGAAGAAATCACGCGCGATATTTCCAATCTGTCGGAAGCCATGCTCTCGCGACTGGATGAATCGGGCATTGTTTATATCGGCGCCGAGGTCGAGGCCGGCGACGTGCTGGTGGGCAAGGTTACGCCCAAGGGCGAAACCCAGCTCACGCCGGAAGAAAAACTGCTGCGCGCGATTTTCGGCGAGAAAGCGTCGGATGTAAAAGACACCAGCCTGCGCGTGCCGTCCGGCATGGCGGGCACGGTGATAGATGTGCAGGTGTTCACGCGCGAAGGGATTGAGCGCGACCGGCGCGCCCAGCAAATCATCGACGACGAATTGAAACGCTACAAGAAAGACCTCGCCGATCAGCTGCGCATCGTCGAGGATGATGCTTTCGGACGCATCGAGCGGCTGCTGACAGGCAAGACCGCCAACGGCGGGCCGAAAAAACTCGGCAAGGGCACCAAGATTAGCAAAACCTATCTGGCGGAAGTCGAGCGCCACAGCTGGTTCGACATTCGTCTCGCCAACGAACAGGCGGCGCGTCAGTTGGAGCAGCTCAAGGACGGCATCGCGCAAAAACGCAAGGAGTTCGATGCCGCTTTTGATGAAAAAAAGAAAAAACTCACCAGCGGCGACGAACTGCCGCCCGGCGTGCAGAAGATGGTGAAAGTATATCTCGCGGTCAAGCGCCGCCTGCAGCCGGGCGACAAGATGGCGGGCCGTCACGGCAACAAAGGCGTGATTTCCAAGATCGTGCCGGTGGAGGACATGCCGTACATGGCGGACGGCACGCCGATGGACATCGTGCTCAATCCGCTGGGTGTGCCGTCGCGCATGAACGTGGGGCAGATTCTGGAAACGCATCTGGGCTGGGCGGCGAAAGGTCTGGGCAATAAAATCGGCGACATGCTGAAAGCGCATGCCAAGACTGCCGATTTGCGCAAGGCGCTCAACCTGATCTACAACGCCAGCGGCAAGAGCGAAAACATCGCGGGACTGTCCGAGCAGGAGGTGCTGAATCTCGCCGGCCATCTCAAACACGGCGTGCCGTTCGCCACTCCGGTGTTCGACGGCGCCACCGAAACCGAAATCAAGAACATGCTGGAGTTGGCGGGATTGCCGCGCTCCGGGCAAATCGCGCTCTATAACGGCCATACCGGCGAGGCTTTCGACCGCCCGGTGACGGTGGGCTACATGCATGTGATGAAGCTGCATCATCTGGTGGACGACAAGATGCACGCGCGCTCCACCGGCCCGTACTCGCTGGTCACGCAGCAGCCGCTGGGCGGCAAGGCGCAATTCGGCGGCCAGCGTTTCGGCGAAATGGAAGTGTGGGCGCTGGAAGCTTACGGCGCGGCGTACACGCTGCAGGAAATGCTCACGGTCAAGTCCGACGACGTGTCGGGGCGCACCAAGGTGTATGAAAACATCGTCAAGGGCGAGCACAAGATCGACGCCGGCATGCCGGAGTCGTTCAACGTGCTGGTGAAGGAAATCCGCTCGCTGGCGATAGACATCGATTTGGATAGATATTGATTGAAAACCTGTAACCACAGAGAACACGGAGAAAACCTTGACCCAATGAATCCCTCCGTGATCTCCGTGGTTCAAGATTTTAAATTTAGTAGGCAGACCTCCCTGTTCAGGAGTCACAAATGAAAGCATTGCTGGATTTGTTCAAGCAGGTCACTCAGGAAGCAGAATTCGACGCCATCAAGATCGGCCTGGCGTCGCCGGAAAAAATCCGTTCCTGGTCCTACGGCGAGGTCAAAAAGCCGGAGACCATCAATTACCGCACCTTCAAGCCGGAGCGCGACGGCCTGTTCTGCGCCAAGATTTTCGGCCCGGTGAAGGATTACGAGTGCCTGTGCGGCAAGTACA
>JBOIFQ010000238.1:0-5293 GCA_050741655.1 Burkholderiales bacterium
TCTGGTGGTGGATACCGGCGGTTTCGAACCGGCGGCCAAGGACGGTATTCTGCATCAGATGGCGAAACAAACCCTGCAAGCGGTGGCGGAAAGCGACCGTATTCTGTTCGTAGTGGACGCGCGCGAGGGATTGACCGCGGCGGATAAAGCGATTGCCGCCAATCTGCGCAAAACCGGCCGCCCGCTGTTTCTGGTGGTGAATAAAACTGAAGGCATGGCGCATGCCGCCGCCACCTCCGAATTTCATGAACTGGGACTGGGCGATCCCTTGCCGATTGCGGCGGCGCACGGCGAGGGTGTGCACGAGCTGGTGGATCTGGTGCTGGCCGATGTGCCGCAGGCAACAGACAGCGAGGAACAAAGCACGCATCCCAAAATCGCCGTTGTCGGCCGCCCCAACGTCGGCAAATCCACCTTGGTGAATGCCTTGTTGGGTGAAGAGCGGGTGATCGTGTTCGATCAACCCGGCACCACGCGCGACAGCATTTACGTGAACTTTCAGCGCCAAGGCAAGCCTTACACGCTGATAGACACCGCCGGCTTGCGCCGGCGCGGGCGGGTCGTGGAAACAGTGGAAAAATTTTCCATGATCAAAACGCTGCAAGCGGTGGCGGACGCCAATGTGGCGGTGCTGGTATTCGATGCGCAGGACCAGATCACCGAACAGGATGCGCACATCGCCGGCATTATTCTGGAGGCGGGGCGGGCTCTGGTGGTGGTGTTGAACAAATGGGATGGATTGAGCCAGGCCGCGCGCGAGCAGCTTAAGCGTGATTTGGCATGGAAGCTCAAGTTTCTCGATTTTGCCAGGATCCACCCGGTGTCGGCGCTTGAGGGACTAGGCTTGGGCACGTTGATGAAAGCGGTGGATGAAGCCTATGCCGCGACCATGGCCAAGTTGTCCACGCCCAAACTCACCCGCATTTTGATTGCCGCAGTGGAAAAGCAGCAACCGCCGCGCTCGGGGCTGACCCGCCCGAAATTGCGTTATGCTCATCAAGGCGGCAGCAATCCGCCGCGCATCGTGATTCACGGCAATGCCCTGGATGCGGTGCCGGAGACCTACCGGCGCTACCTGGAAGGCGTGTTTCGCACCGCATTCAAGCTGCAAGGCACGCCGCTCAAGGTCGAATTCAAGCGCGGGCGCAACCCCTATGCTGGAAAAAAGGATTAAAAACAACACATTTCGTGCATAGCGGGGCGCTGGCTTTGCACCGGAAAATCGAGTAAAGTTAAGGAACCTCGGTATTAAATCCCGCGCAGCCTAGGCGGGATTCAGAGGCTTGAATAACTACAAGATGGAGTCAATCATGACCAAAGGGCAATTATTACAAGACCCGTTTCTAAACACCCTGCGCAAGGAACATGTGTCGGTTTCGATTTATCTGGTGAACGGCATTAAGTTGCAAGGGCAGATCGAATCGTTTGACCAGTATGTGGTGCTGTTGAAGAACACCGTCACGCAAATGGTTTACAAGCACGCCATTTCCACCGTGGTTCCCGCCAGGCCGGTGAGCATACCGTTCGAGCCATCCTCTGAAAGCAAAACCGCAAGTTGATGTTTGAGCGTCCCGATAACGGGAATAAAGCGGTTCTGGTCGGTCTGGATTTTGGCGAGTCCGGATACGAGGAAAGCCTGCAGGAACTCAAGCTGCTGGCAACCAGCGCCGGCGTGGAGGCTGTGGATCTGATTCAAGGCAAACGTGCCCGGCCCGACCCGGCGTTTTTTGCCGGCACCGGCAAAGTCGGAGAAATCGGCGTGGCTTTGCGCCAGGCGGCCGCGCAGCTGGTCATTTTTAATCACGAATTATCCCCCGCGCAGCAACGCAATCTGGAACAACAACTCCAATGCCGGGTAGTGGATCGCACCAGTCTCATCCTCGATATTTTTGCACGCCGCGCGCACAGCCACGATGGCAAGCTGCAAGTGGAACTGGCGCAGCTCGAGTATCTTGCCACCAGATTAGTGCGCGGCTGGACGCACCTGGAGCGGCAAAAAGGCGGCATCGGCTTGCGCGGCCCGGGTGAAACCCAATTGGAAACCGACCGGCGGCTGCTTGCCAATCGCGTCAAGGTGCTCAAGGATAAATTAGCGCGGCTGCGCCGCCAGCGCGCAGTGCAGCGCAAGGCGCGGCGCCGTACCCAGGTAATGTCGGTGTCGCTCGTCGGTTACACCAACGCCGGCAAATCCACGCTGTTCAATAGCCTGACCCGCGCTCACGCTTATTGCGCCGATCAATTGTTCGCCACGCTGGATACCACCGCGCGCAAGCTGTACGTGGAGGGTTGTGGCACGGTAGTGTTGTCCGATACCGTGGGTTTCATCCGCGGCTTACCGCACACTCTGGTGGAGGCGTTCCGCGCCACGCTGGAAGAAACCGCGCAGGCCGATTTGCTGCTGCATGTGGTGGATGCCGGCCATCCCGACCGCGAGCGGCAGATCGAGGAAGTCAACAAAGTGCTCAAGGAAATAGGCGCCGATACTCAACCGCAAATACTGCTATTCAACAAGATCGATTTGTGCGGCTGGAAAGCGGGCGTGGAACGCGATGAGTATGGTAAAATCGCACGGATTAATTTGAGCGCGCGCACCGCGGATGGCATTGGACTGGTGCGGCAGGCGCTGCTCGAAACTGCACAAGCAGCGGTGACGGCCCAAGTGGCGTAAACGCCACCCGTACCAAAACTCTACATAGCGGCGAGCTGAATACTTATGGCATTGAATGATCCGCAATGGGGCAAGCGCGGCAACCAGGGCCCGCCCGACCTGGAAGAAGTCTGGCGCAAATTCAATGAAAAATTGAATGCGCTGTTCGGCCGCGGCCGCGGCACAGGCGGGCCAAACCAACCCAGCCCCAAGCAATTTGGCGGCGGTATCGGCTTGCTTGCGATCCTGGTGTTAACGGTGTGGCTGGCGAGCGGAATTTATATCGTGGACGCTTCGCAGCGCGGAGTGATACTGCGTTTCGGCAAATATGTGGAAACCACCCAACCCGGCCCGCACTGGCGCCTGCCTTACCCCGTCGAGAGCGCGGAAATCGTCAACCTGTCGCAAGTGCGCACCAAGGAAGTGGGTTACCGTAACAACGTGAGAAGCAAGGTGCTCAAGGAATCCTTGATGCTTACCGACGACGAGAACATTATCGATATCCAGTTCGCGGTGCAATACTTTTTAAAAAGCCCGGAAGATTATCTTTTCAACAACCGCGATCCGGATGATGCGGTGCTGCAGGTGGCGGAAACCGCAATCCGTGAAATTGTCGGCAAAAGCAAAATGGACTACGTGCTCTACGAAGGCCGCGAGCAAGTGGCGGCGCACGCCACGCGCCTGATGCAGGAGATACTCGACCGCTACAAGACCGGTATTCTGATCAGCAAGGTGACGATGCAGAACGCACAGCCGCCGGAGCAAGTGCAGGCCGCGTTTGACGATGCGGTGAAAGCCGGGCAGGACCGCGAACGGCAGAAAAACGAAGGCCAGGCTTATGCCAACGATGTAATTCCAAGGGCGCGCGGCGCTGCGGCGCGACTTTTGCAAGAAGCGGACGGCTACCGCCAGCGCGTCATCGCCAACGCCGAGGGCGACGCCGCGCGCTTCAAGCAAGTGCTGGCGGAATACAGCAAGGCGCCGGGGGTGACGCGCGACCGGCTGTATCTGGACATGATGCAGCAAATCCTGTCCAACACCAGCAAAGTCCTGATTGACCAGAAATCCGGCGCCAATCTTTTATATTTGCCTCTGGATAAGCTGATTCAAATGAGCGCCGCCGCGACGGCGTCCGCTCAGGAGCCGCCGCACGCGCCGGAGGCGCAGCAACCCGAAAGCACCGCGCGCTCGCGTGAAGCGTTCCGCAGCCGCGACCGGGAGCAGCGCCAATGAGAAGCCTGACCGCAATACTGGTTTCGTTCCTCGTGGTGCTGGTGATTGCCAGCCTGACGCTGTTCACCGTGGACCAGCGGCAGAATGCCATCGTATTCCGTCTGGGCGAAATCATCGCGGTGAAAAAAGATCCGGGACTGTATTTCAAGGTACCGCTGCTCGACAACGTGCGCTACTTCGATACGCGCATCCTGACCTTCGACTCGCCCGAGCCGGAGCGCTACATCACGTCGGAAAAGAAAAACGTGCTGGTGGATTCCTTCGTCAAATGGCGCATCGTGGACGTGAAGCAGTATTACGTGAGCGTCGGCGGCGACGAACAGCGCGCGCAACTGCGTCTTTCGCAAACCGTGAATTCCAGCCTGCGCGATGAGTTTGGCAACCGCACCGTCCACGATGTGGTGTCCGGCGAGCGCGACCAGATCATGGAATTGATGCGCGAAAAAGCCAACGAGGACGCACGCAAAATCGGCGTGCTGGTACTGGATGTGCGCCTGAAACGCGTGGACCTGCCGCAGGAAGTAAGCGAATCCGTCTATCGCCGCATGGAAGCGGAGAGAAAACGCGTTGCCAATGAACTGCGTTCCACCGGCGCCGCGGAGGCGGAGAAAATCCGCGCCGATGCCGACCGTCAGCGCGAGGTCATTATCGCCGAAGCTTACCGCGAGGCGCAGCAAACCAAGGGACTGGGCGATGCCAAGTCGACGACAGTTTACGCGCAAGCCTATCAGCAGAATCCCGAGTTCTATGCTTTTTACCGCAGCCTTGAAGCCTACCGGCAGAGCTTCAAGAACAAGAACGACATGCTGGTGCTGGATCCCAATTCGGAGTTTTTCAAATATCTGAAGCACGCCGGCAAACCGGGCAAATAACGCCATGTCCAAATTGCTGCTGAGCGCGTTCGCCCTGATGTTGGTGTTGGAAGGCGTGCTGCCGTTCCTCATGCCCGCCCTCTGGCGCGAGGCATTCAAAAGACTGACCGAAATGACCGACGGACAAATCCGCTTCATCGGCTTGTCCTCGATGATCGCCGGTCTGCTGTTGCTCTATCTGGTGCGATGATGACTGCGCGCAACTGGCTGCTGCCGGAATACATCGAGGACATCCTGCCGCCCGAGGCGCGCCGCATCGAGCGCCTGCGCCGCATCATCCTCGATCTGTTTTATGCCCATGGCTATCAATTGGTGATGCCGCCGCTAATCGAGTATGTCGAATCGCTGCTCACCGGCACCGGGCGCGACTTGGATTTGAAAACCTTCAAGCTGGTGGATCAACTGAGCGGCCGTATGATGGGTTTGCGCGCCGACATCACGCCGCAGGTGGCGCGCATAGACGCGCATCTGCTGAACCGCAAGGGGGTCACCCGCCTGTGTTACTGCGGCAGCGTGGCGCACACCCTGCCTGCGGCCATGA
>JBOIFQ010000239.1:0-2965 GCA_050741655.1 Burkholderiales bacterium
TTCCAGGGCAACGAAGTCCTGGGTATGCGCCTGACTTGGGAAAAACGCTACATCACGCTGGGACCGGTGGCGACTTTGCTCGGTCTCGCATTCAAGCTTTACGACCCCGACCATCTGCTGGGGGACAAGGAAGACATCGGCATCACGCTGGCTTTGATTCCCACCGCCACGCCGGGAGTCAATATCGGGCGCCGGCATTTTCCGCTCAATGCGGTATTTCAGAACGGCCCGAATTCGGGCCAGGATGTTTTCATTCCGCTCGATTACATCATCGGCGGGCAGGAGCGCGCCGGCCACGGCTGGCGCATGCTGATGAACTGCCTCGCGGCGGGGCGCTCGATTTCGCTGCCCTCCAGCAGCACCGGCATGGCCAAGCTCGCGGCGCGCGCCACCGGCGCGTATGCGCGCGTGCGCGTGCAATTCAAGACTCCCATCGGCAAATTCGAGGGCATCGAGGAAGCGCTGGCGCGCATCGGCGGCAACACTTACATGATGGACGCGGCGCGCGTGATGACCGCGGGCGCGGTGGATCTGGGCGAAAAACCCTCGGTGATTTCCGCTGTGGTCAAATATCATCTCACCGAACGCGGCCGGCAGGCGATCAACGACGCGATGGACGTGCACGGCGGCAAGGGCATCTGCATGGGGCCGGGCAATTATCTGGCGCGCGCGTATCAGCAAATCCCCATCGGCATCACGGTGGAAGGCGCCAATATCCTCACGCGCTCGATGATTATTTTCGGCCAGGGCGCGATCCGCGGCCATCCTTATGTGCTCAAGGAAATCGCCGCCACCAACGAGCCGGATTCGGACCAGGCGCTGCTCGATTTCGACGCCGCACTGTTCGGACATATCGGTTTCACCCTGAGCAATGCGGCGCGCGCGCTGTTCCATGGGTTGACCGGCGCGCAACTGGCCGCCAGCGCGGGCGCGCCGGAAAGCGCGCGTTATTACCGGCAGTTGACGCGTCTCTCCGCCGCGTTTGCGCTGCTCGCCGACGTGGCGATGCTGGTGATAGGCGGCGCATTGAAGCGCAAGGAAAAACTCTCGGCGCGCCTCGGCGATGTGCTGAGCCAGCTGTATCTTTGCTCCAGCGTGCTCAAGCGTTACGAGGACGAAGGCCGGCCGCGCGCGGATCTGCCGTTGTTGCACTGGTCGCTGCAGGATGCGCTGTACCGCATGCAGCTCGCGTTCGACGGCATACTGGAAAATTTCCCCAGCCGTCCGCTGGCCTGGCTGCTGCGCCGCGCGGTGTTTCCGCTCGGCATGAATTTCAGCCCCGCCAGCGATGAACTGGGACATCGGGTGGCGAGCCTGCTGCTGGCGCCTTCCGCCACGCGCGACCGCCTGACCGCCGGCATTTATGTTCCCGCGGATGAGGCCGACCCGGTGGGTTGTCTGGATATTGCGCTGGAAGCAGCGATCGCGGCGGAAATGGTGGAAGGCAAAATTCGCGCCGGCGTGAAAGCCGGGCGCATCCAGGGCAAAACACCGGAACAGAACATGGCCCAGGCCTTGCAGCAGGGCATTATCAGCGCCGCGGATGAAAGCACGCTGGCGCGCGCGCAGCAACTGCGCCGCGCGGTCATCATGGTGGATGATTTTGCGCAGGATTTCGGCAAAAGCGAATGGGCGCGCGATGCGCAAGAACCTGAAATGGGCGCGAGGAAAACCGCATGACGCAAAATATTCTGCTCGCGGTCGCGGATAACATCGCGACTATTACTTTCAACCGTCCCGAGGTGATGAACGCGCTCGACTGGGACAGCATAGTGCGTTTCCGTGAAGTGTGCGAGGAAGTGCAGCGCATGGACGCGGTGCGCGCGGTGCTGTTGCGCGGCGCGGGTCCGGCCTTCCTGGCCGGCGGCGATGTCGCCATGTTCCATTCCCGGCTGGCGCAATTGCCGCTGGAAATCGTGCGCGGCGCGCGCGAACTGCATTACGGCATATTCGCCTTGCGGCGCATGGAAAAGCCGGTGGTGGCGAGCGTGCATGGCGCCTGCGCGGGCGCCGGATTCAGCGTCATGCTGGCGGCGGATCTGGTGATCGCGGCGGACACGGCGCAGTTTAATCTCGCCTACAGCCGTATCGCCACCAGCCCGGACGGCGGCAGCACGTATTTCCTGCCGCGTATGGTGGGCTACCACAAGGCGATGGAACTGATGCTGCTTTCCGATTCGTTCGATGCGCAGACCGCGAAAAATCTGGGCATCGTGAATTTCGTGGCGCCGGCGGCGGAACTGCAGGCGCAAACCGCCCAGCTCATGCAGCGCCTGGCGCATGGGCCGAGCCGGGCTTATGCCGAGGCCAAAAAATTGGTCAACGATTCGTTCGCCTCCAGCATGGAGGAGCAGCTGGAAGCGGAAGTACAGGCATTTTCGCGCTGCACGCGCACCGCCGATCTGGCGCAAGGGGTAATGGCGTTCGTGGAAAAACGCAAACCGGTTTTCACGGGAAAATAATTGGCCGTACATGCCGCTGAACAATAAAACCATCTTCATTACCGGCGCCACGCGCGGCATCGGGCGTGAGATCGCGCTGCGCTGCGCGCGCGACGGCGCCAATATCGTGATTACCGGCAAAACTTCCGAGCCGCATGCCAAGCTCTCCGGCACCATACACAGCGTGGCCGCGGAAGTGCAGGCGGCGGGCGGCAAGGCGCTGGCGCTGCAACTCGACGTGCGCGAGGAAGCGCAAGTCGCCGCCGCGGTGGCGCAGGCGGTCAAAACTTTCGGCGGCCTGGATATTCTGGTCAACAACGCCAGCGCCATCGGTCTCACCGATACCCCGCACACGGCCATGAAGCGCTTCGATCTGATGCTGGCGGTCAATGTGCGCGGCACGTTTTTGAGCTCGCAGGCTTGCATTCCTTATCTCAGGCGCGCCCAAAACCCGCACATACTCAATCTCGCGCCGCCGCTCGACATGCGCGCCAAATGGTTCAAGGACCACGTTGCTTATACCA
>JBOIFQ010000240.1:0-16933 GCA_050741655.1 Burkholderiales bacterium
GGTGATAACCGCCGACCCCGATACCTGCCTGCTGCTTTACGCCCAGCCCGACTGGGAACCGATTCAGCAAAAACTCAACAATCTCTCCAGCTTCGATCCCAAGTTGCGCAACCTGCAGCGCGTCATCGTCGGTTATGCCGAAGACATCGAGATGGACGGCGCGGGACGCATTTTGATTTCGCCTTCGTTGCGCGAATTCGCCGCGCTCGACAAGCGCGTGGTGCTGGTGGGGCAGGGAATGAAATTCGAATTGTGGGACGAAGCAAAATGGAACGAGCAGCGCAATCTCGCGCAATCGTTCCGCAATCAGCCGTTGCCGCCGGAGCTGGAAGGGTTTTCGTTGTAGGCGTGAGCGCGCGGCACGCCAGTGTTTTGTTGCATGAAGCGGTTGCGGCGCTGCAAGTAAAGCCGGATGGCGTGTATGTAGACGGCACCTTCGGGCGCGGTGGTCACAGCCGGCAGCTGCTAGCGCAGCTGGGAAAAAACGGGCGCGTGATCGCGTTCGATAAGGATCCGGCGACGGTCGCGGCGGCGCGCAAGCTGAACGATGCGCGCTTCCGTATCGTGCATCGCGGTTTCGCCGCGTTGCGCGAAGTGCTGGATGAATTGCAGATTGGGCATGTGGACGGCGTGCTGCTGGACCTGGGTGTGTCGTCGCCGCAACTGGAAGATGCGCAGCGCGGTTTCAGTTTCCGGCGCGACGGGCCGCTGGATATGCGCATGGACGTGAGCCGCGGTGAAACCGCGGCGCAGTGGCTGCAGTACGCGCCAGAACAGGAAATCGGGGAGGTCATAAAAAAATATGGCGAAGAACGGTTTGCTAAACAGATTGCAAGAGCGATTGTTGCGGCTCGAAAGACAGGCCCTGTCGCCACCACACGGCAACTTGCCGCGATCGTGGCGGCGGCCGTGCGCACGCGCGAGCCAAACCAGGATCCGGCGACGCGCACATTTCAGGCTTTACGGATTTACCTCAATCAGGAGCTTGAGGAATTGTCGCTAGTGCTGCCGCAAGCGGTGGACGCGCTGGCTCCCGGCGGACGGCTCGCGGTCATCAGCTTTCATTCGCTGGAAGACCGCATCGTCAAGCGTTTCATGCGCGAGGCGGCGCGCGCGGATCACTGGCCGAAAAAATTGCCGGTGCGGGCGAGCGAAATGCCGCAGCCGAAGTTGCGCGTGGTCGGCAAGGCGCTGCGGCCGGGAGTGGAAGAGATCGCGGCCAATGCGCGCGCGCGCAGCGCGGTGCTGCGGGTAGCGGAACGAAATCGCGAGAGCGTGCGGGAAATTTCGTGAAAGATAAACGACAGTGCATCGGAACGGAGAGTTCGCCTTGACCCGGCTGAATCTGGTGGTGGCGCTGATTTTGATCGGTTGCGCGCTCGCAGTTGTGACGTCACAGCACAAGGCGCGCAAGTTGTTTGTGGAATTGCAAAAAGAGCAGGAATTGGCGCAGCAGCTGGAAGTGGAATGGGGGCAACTGCAACTCGAGCAGAGCACTTGGGCGACGCATGCGCGCATCGAAAAAATCGCGGGCAAAAGCCTGAATATGCGCGTGCCCGATTCCCGGCAGATGCGGATCATCGGCGCCGGCGCGAAGCCCAAGCAGGACGCGGAGCCGAAGCATGAATAGTCTCGCCAATCCGGCGTTGAATTTGCGGCTGCCGGTGTGGCGCTCGCGGCTGGTGCTGCTCGCGCTGTTGCTGTGGTTCGGCGGCCTTGCCGCGCGCGCGCTTTATCTGCAGGGCATGCACAACGATTTCCTGCAGCAGAAAGGTGATGCGCGCTACAGCCGCGTGATTGAAATCAGTGCGCATCGCGGCATGATCACCGACCGCAATGGGGATCCGCTGGCGATCAGTACGCCGGTGGAATCGGTGTGGGTGAGTCCCGACGATGTGGAAATCACGCCAGGAAAACAAAAACAACTAACCGCTCTGCTGGAAATGGACAAGACGGAATTGAACAAACGTTTGAAGGAAACCAATAAAGAATTCGTCTATCTCAAACGCCAGATTTCGCCCGAGCTTGCGGCGCGGGTGGTACAACTCGGCATCCCGGGCGTGTTTTTGCAGCGCGAATACCGCCGCTATTATCCGGCGGGTGAAGTGATGGCGCATGTTCTGGGTTTCACCGGCGCCGACGATATTGGTCAGGAAGGATTGGAACTCGCTTATCAGGATTGGCTGTCCGGCAAGCCAGGCAGCCGGCGCGTGATCAAGGATCGCCTCGGCCACATCGTCGAGGACGTGGAAAGCATACGCGCGCCACAAGAAGGACGCGCGCTGGCATTGAGCCTGGACAGCAAGATTCAGTATCTCGCTTATCGCGAACTCAAGCAGGCGGTGGAACTCAATCGCGCCAAGGCCGGCGGCATCGTGGTGCTGGATGCGCAAAGCGGCGAAATACTGGCGCTGGCCAATCTGCCCGCGTACAACCCCAATAACCGTACCCGGCTTACTCCGGCGAATACGCGCAACCGCGTGATTACCGATTTATTCGAGCCGGGTTCGACCATGAAACCATTCACCATTGCCGCGGCGCTGGAGTCAGGAAAAGTCACACCGGAGACCATGATCGAAACCGCGCCGGGGCAGTTTGCCGTCGGCAATGCCATCATCCACGATGCGCATCACGAAGCTGAGCTCTCGGTGGCGCAGGTGATTCAGAAATCAAGCAACATCGGCGCGGCGAAAATCGCGCTCTCGCTCAACGCACAAACGCTGTGGAGTCTGTTCAACAAGGTAGGTTTTGGCACGCCGCCGCGCTCCGGTTTTCCCGGAGAGGGTTCGGGAAAATTACGCCCATATAAAAGCTGGCGGCCGATTGAACAAGCCACTCTGTCTTACGGCCACGGCATTTCGGTAAGCCTGCTGCAGCTGGCGCGCGCCTACACCGTGTTCGCTGGCGACGGCGAGTTGCTGCCGCTGTCGCTTACCCGGCTCGAGACGCCGCCCAGCGGCGTGCCGGTGATTTCACCCGCCACCGCGCACAAGGTGCGCGCCATGCTGGAAATGGTGGTAGAGCCGGGCGGCACCGCGCCGCGCGCGCAAATTCTGGGCTACCGCGTGGCCGGTAAGACCGGCACCGCGCACAAACTGGAAAACGGCAATTACGCCGGCGATCGTTATGTGTCTTCGTTCGTCGGCATGGCCCCGGCTTCTAATCCGCGCCTGATTGTAGCGGTGATGCTGGACGAGCCTTCCGCCGGTCAATACTACGGCGGTACGGTGGCGGCGCCGGTATTCAGCCAAGTGATGGCAGGCAGTTTGCGCATCTTCGGTATTGCGCCCGACGCGCCGTCAGATAACGTGGTGCTGCCCGTCAATCTTCCCGAAATCAAGGAAGAAGTGTGATGCGCGCGCGCAAAAAATCCACCATGCGTTTTGATGCGCGCAGCTTGCGGCATCTCGGCGTCAAGATGAAACACCTCACCAGCGACAGCCGCGCGCTCAAACGCGGCGATGTGTTTCTGGCTTATCCCGGCGAAAAACTCGATGGCCGTGATTACATTGCGCAAGCCATCGCCGCCGGCGCCGGAGCGGTGCTGTGGGAGCAGCGTGGTTTCCAGTGGAACCCGCAATGGACAGTTGCGAATTCAGGCATTACCGGTCTCAAGGAAAAAGCCGGCCTCATCGCCGATCTGGTTTACGGCCGGCCTTCGCACAAACTGTGGGTAATCGGCGTCACCGGCACCAACGGCAAAACTTCATGCAGTCACTGGATCGCGCAATGTCTCACCCGGCTGGGTAAAAAGACCGCGCTGGTGGGGACCCTGGGCAACGGTTTTCCCGGCGCGCTCGCGCCTAGCGCCAATACCACGCCGGATGCGCTGCTGCTGCAACAGTTGCTCGCCGATTTCGTCAAGCGCGGCGCGCAATGCGTGGTGATCGAGGTTTCCTCGCACAGCCTGGCGCAGGGGCGCGTCAACGGCGTGGCGTTCGATGTGGCGGTGTTCACCAATCTCACGCGCGACCATCTCGATTATCACGGCAGCATGCGCGCTTACGCCGCCGCCAAGGCCAAACTGTTCGGGTGGCCGGGATTGCGCGCCGCGGTTATCAATCTTGACGACCGCTTCGGGCAAACCCTCGCGCGCCGGCTTAAGCGCCGCAAAGTAAAGGTGCTGGGTTATGGATTCAAGCGCGGCGATATCGCCGGCCACTCTCTTGATTTAACACGCCGCGGCCTGTCGCTGGCAATCAAAACACGCCGGGGCGAAGCGCGCTTGCAAAGCCGGGTGCTGGGGCGCTTCAACGCCGCCAATTTGCTGGCGGTGCTGGGCGCGCTGCTGGCGAGCGGAATCAAGCTCGCGCCCGCGCTCCGCGCATTGGAAAGAGTCACGCCGCCCGCCGGGCGTCTGCAAATGCTGAACCGGAAAAACCGGCCGCTGGTGGTGGTGGATTACGCGCACACGCCCGATGCGCTGCAAAAAGTTTTGCACAGCCTGCGCCCGCTGGCGCGCGCGGGCAGCGGCAAACTCGCCTGTGTGTTCGGCTGCGGCGGTGAGCGCGATCGCGGCAAGCGCCCGTTGATGGGCAAGCTGGCGCTGCGCCTTGCCGATGCCGTGGTGGTGACCAGCGACAATCCACGCAGTGAAGCGCCGCTCGCCATCATCGCCGATATCGCGCGCGGTTTTGGCGCCAGACGAGCGCTGGTGGAGCCGGATCGCGCGCAGGCGATTCGCCTTGCCATCAACGGCGCGGCGCCCAACGATGTGGTGCTGATTGCCGGCAAGGGCCATGAGGATTACCAGGAAATCGGCGGAAAAAAACTGCCGTTTTCGGATGTGCGGATGGCGCTCAGGGTTTTGCAGGGCAGCGCCGGATGATGAGTCTGAGCGAAGCAGCACGCGGAATCGGAGCGCAAATGCAAGGAGAGGATGTGAGATTTTCCGCGGTCAGCACCGACAGCCGCCAGCTCGCGCAAGGCGCTTTGTTCGTGGCGCTGCGCGGCGCGCGCTTCGACGGCCACGATTATATCGCCGCGGCGCGCGCGCGCGGCGCGGCGGCGGTAATGAGGGAGCGTCAGACGCGGATGGACGGCGACGCGGCGCTGCTGGTGGACGACACGCGGCTGGGTTTGGGACGGCTGGCGCAATACTGGCGCGGCAAATTCGATTTAAAGCTCACCGCGATTACCGGCAGCAACGGCAAGACCACGGTGAAGGAAATGCTGGCTGCCATTTTACGGCAGCAGGCGGGGGCGCAAGCGGTGCTGGCGACGCAAGGCAATCTCAATAACGACATCGGCGTGCCGCTCACGCTTTTGAGTCTGCGCGCGCCGCAGCGTTATGCGGTGGTGGAAATGGGAATGAATCATCCGGGTGAAATCAGTTATCTCACGCGCCTCGCAAAGCCCGCCGTGGCGCTGGTGAACAACGCGGCGCCGGCGCATTTGCAGGGCCTGGGTTCGGTGCTGGCGGTGGCGCGCGCCAAGGGCGAGATTTTCGAGGGGCTGATGGAGGACGGCGTGGCGGTGATCAACGCCGATGACGCGCATGCTGGTTTGTGGCGCGGTTTGTGCCGGGGCCGCCGCGTGCTGGATTTCGGATTGGAACACGCGGCGGCGATCCGCGCGCGCTGCGAGTTGAAAAACAACGGCAGCGAGATCACGTTGCAAACCACAGCGGGCGAAATCCACGCCAGATTGCAAGTCGCGGGTCTGCACAACGCGCGCAATGCGCTCGCCGCCGCCGCTTGCGCCATCGCGCTGGATATGACGCAGCAGGCGATCAGCGCCGGATTGGAAAAATTTACCGGGGTAAAAGGCCGGCAGCAGCGCAAGGCGGGAAAAAACGGCGCGCTGGTGATAGACGACACTTATAACGCCAATCCGGAATCGGTCAAGGCGGCCATTGATGTGCTGGCGCAAATGCCCGGCATTCGCATCCTGGTTCTGGGCGACATGGGCGAACTGGGTGAAGATGCGCCGCGCCTGCACAGCGAGATCGGCGATTACATGCGGCAACGCAATATCGAAGCGTTGTTTGCGATAGGTGAATTGGCCCGCGAAAGCGTGACTGCCTTCGGCGCCGCCGCAACACATTTCACTTCAATCGAGACTCTGGTCCGGGCGCTGGAACAGACCCTGAATCAAAAAGTCACGGTGCTGGTCAAAGGTTCGCGCTTCATGCAAATGGAGCGCGTGGTGGAAAAAATCGTGAGCGGCGATGAAAGTGGAGGGCACCACTGATGCTGCTCGCACTGGCGCAATGGCTGGCAGCGGACTTCCGCGTCTTCAACGTGTTCAACTACATCACGCTGCGTGCGGTGCTGGCGACGCTGACCGCGCTGATGATTTCGTTTCTGGTGGGGCCGGCCATGATCCGCAAACTCACCGCGTACAAAATCGGCCAGGCAGTGCGCGACGACGGCCCGCAATCGCATCTGGTGAAAGCCGGCACGCCGACCATGGGCGGAGCGCTGATTCTGGTCTCTATCGCCATCACCACTTTGCTGTGGGCGGATTGGCGCAACCGCTTCGTGTGGGTGGTGATGGTGGTGACCTTGGGTTTCGGGCTCATCGGCTGGGTGGACGATTACCGCAAAGTGGTGCGGCGCAATCCCAAAGGGCTCTCCGCGCGCAGCAAATTTTTCTGGCAATCGGTGCTGGGTTTTTCCGCTGCGCTGTTCCTCGCTTTCAGCACCTCGCTGCCGGCGCAGACCACTTTCATCGTGCCGTTCTTCAAGCACATCGCTTATCCGCTTGGCATATTCGGCTTCATCGCGCTTACTTATCTCACTATCGTCGGCTCTAGCAACGCGGTGAACCTCACCGACGGCCTCGATGGCCTGGCCATCATGCCCACCGTGATGGTAGGCAGCGCGCTCGGCGTGTTCGCTTACGTCGCCGGGCATGCGGTGTTTTCCAAATATCTGGGATTTCCCTATATCCCCGGCGCCGGCGAACTGACAGTGTTCTGCGCGGCGCTGGCGGGCGCGGGTCTCGCGTTCCTGTGGTTCAACGCTTATCCGGCGGAAGTGTTCATGGGCGATGTCGGTGCGCTGGCGCTGGGCGCGGCGCTGGGCACGGTGGCGGTGATCGTGCGCCAGGAAATCGTGCTGTTCATCATGGGCGGGGTGTTCGTGGTGGAAACCTTGTCGGTGGTGCTGCAAGTGGCGTCGTTCAAGCTCACCGGCAAACGCATTTTCCGCATGGCGCCGCTGCATCATCACTATGAACTGAAAGGCTGGAAAGAGACGCAAGTCGTGGTGCGGTTCTGGATCATCACCATGATGCTGGTGCTGGTGGGTTTATCAACTTTGAAGCTGAGGTAAATGGAACTCCAAGGTAAAAAAGCGCTGGTGGTGGGGCTGGGCGATACCGGGCTCGCGCTCGCGCGCTGGTTGACGCGCCAGGGCGCGCTGGTGCGCGTGGCCGATAGCCGCGCCACGCCGCCGCGCGCCGCGCAATTGCGCGCGGAACTGCCGCAGGTTGCGCTCGACTGCGGAGCGTTCCGCGCCGAAAGTTTTAGTGACATTGATATGGTTGCTGTGAGCCCCGGCGTTTCCCTCCGGGAGCCGTGCATCTGCGCGGCTCTTAACGCCGGGGTCTTTGTTTGCGGCGACGTGGAATTGTTCGCGCAGGCGCTGAAAAAACTGCCGCCGGCCAAAGTCCTGGCGATCACCGGCAGCAACGGCAAAAGCACGGTGACCAGCATGGCGGGCGAAATGTGCCGTGCCGCGGGACTCAACACCGTGGTGGCGGGCAATATCGGCCTGCCGGTGCTGGATGCGCTAACGCAAATTGAAAGCCAGCAAAAAAAACCTGACGTGTTCGTGCTGGAGCTCTCCAGCTTTCAACTCGAAACAACTTACACGCTGGAGCCGGACGCGGCGGCAGTGTTGAATTTGTGCCAAGACCATCTCGACCGCTATTCCGGAATGGCTGAATACGCGCGAGCCAAGCAACGCATATTCGCGGGCGGTGGCGTGCAAGTGTTGAACCGCGACGACAAATTGAGCTTCTCCATGGCGGCCCTGGGCCGCCGTGTATACAGTTTTGGCCTCGGCCGTCCCTTGCGCGAAATGGAATGGGGCGTGCTCGAGACGGCGGGCGAAAAATGGCTGGCGCAGGGAGAAACCCGGCTCATGCCGGTGACGGACTTGCCGCTCACCGGTTTGCACAATGCAGCCAACGCGCTGGCCGCGCTGGCGCTCGCCCGCGCCATTGGATTGGAATATCCGGCGTTGCTGCGGGCGCTGAAGAAATTTCGCGGCCTGCCGCATCGTGTACAAAGAATCGCCGACATCGGCGGCGTTTTGTTTTACGACGATTCCAAGGGTACCAATGTCGGCGCCACGGTGGCGGCATTGAACGGGATGCCGCAAAAAGTGGTGCTGATCGCCGGCGGCGATGGCAAGGGACAGGATTTTTCTCCGCTAAAATCTGCGCTGGCGGCGCATGCACGGGCACTGGTGCTGATCGGGCGCGACGGCGAAAAAATCGCGCAGGCGGTGTTCGGCAGCAATATACCGGCGGTGCGCGCGGCGAGCCTGAAAGAAGCCGTGGAGCTGAGTTTTAATCTGGCGCAACGCGGCGACGTGGTGCTGCTGTCCCCCGCCTGCGCCAGTTTCGATATGTTCCGCAATTACGAACACCGCGCCGAAGTGTTCGCGCAGGCGGTGCGCGCGTTGCAAAAACAGCCGCACGTGGGGGTGAACTGAATGTTCTACGCCACTGCACACACGCCGCTGTCCGCCTACGATCAGTCGTTGCTGTGGACGACTTTTGCGCTGCTCGGCATCGGATTGGTCATGGTGTATTCGGCTTCGATCGTCATTGCCGAAGCCGGGCGCTGGCATCAGCCGGCGTATTTTCTGCTGCGTCATACTGTGTTTCTGGGCATCGGCGTGGTGCTGGGCGCGCTGGCGTTTCAGTTTCCCATTCATTTCTGGCAGCGCATCGCGCCCTGGCTGTTCGGGCTGGGCGCGGGATTACTGGTATTGGTGCTGATTCCCGGCATCGGGCGCGAAGTGAACGGCAGCCGGCGCTGGCTGCCGCTGGGATGGGTAAATTTTCAGCCTTCCGAAATGATGAAACTTTTCGTAGTGATTTACGCCGCCGATTACAGCGTGCGCAAGGCGGCGGTGATGCACAGCTTGCGCAAGGGTTTCCTGCCGATGCTGATGGTGATGCTGCTGATTGGCGGCCTGCTGCTGCGCGAACCGGATTTTGGCGCATTCGCGGTGATTACCGCCATCGCGGTCGGAATTCTGTTTCTCGGCGGCATGAACTGGCGGCTGTTCGCCGGCTTGGTTTTGCTGCTGCCGGCGGGCTTCCTGATGCTGATCTGGACTTCGCCTTATCGCATGCAGCGCATCGTCGGCTTCATGGATCCGTGGTCGGATCCGTTCGGCAAGGGTTATCAACTGTCACATGCGCTGATTGCTTTCGGGCGCGGCGAATGGCTGGGCGTGGGTTTGGGCGCCAGTGTGGAAAAACTGTTTTATCTGCCGGAAGCGCACACCGATTTTCTGCTGGCGGTGATCGCGGAAGAACTGGGATTCGCCGGCGTGGCCGTGGTGATCGCGCTGCTCACCTGGCTGGTCATGCGCGCTTTCGCCATCGGCCGGCAAGCGGCGTATCTGGAGCGCTATTTCCCGGCGCTGGTGGCGCAGGGCATCGGTGTATGGCTGGGTGTGCAAGCGGTGATCAACCTCGGCGTCAACATGGGCGTGCTGCCGACCAAGGGTTTGACTTTGCCGCTGATGAGCTTTGGCGGCAGCGGCATCGCCGCCAACTGCATCGCTATTGCCTTGTTGCTCAGAGTGGATTGGGAGAGCAGGCAATTGAAGAAAGGGAAACCTTTATAGATGGACCGCAGCGTTTTGATCATGGCGGGAGGCACCGGCGGCCATGTGTTTCCCGGATTGGCGGTGGCGGAATTTTTGAGACAGCAGGGCTGGCGCGTGGCGTGGTTGGGCACGCGCGCCGGAATGGAGGCGAAACTGGTGGGGCAACAAGGTTATGACATGGAATGGGTGAGCATCGAAGGCGTGAGAGGCAAAGGCGTGCTGCGCCTGGCGTTGCTGCCGTTCAATCTGCTGGTCGCGTTCTGGCAAGCGGCGCGCGCGATTTTCAGGCAGCGTCCCGATGTGGTGCTGGGCTTGGGCGGCTACAGCGCTTTTCCCGGCGGCATGATGGCGGTGCTGCTGAATAAACCGCTGGTGATACATGAGCAGAATTCGATTGCCGGATTGAGCAACAAAGTACTGGCGAAATTGGCGGACAGAGTGCTGGTGGCGTTTCCCACCGCGTTTGGCGCGGCCAAGCGCGCGGATCAGATCTGGACCGGCAATCCGGTGCGCGCGAGCATCGCCGCCGTCGCGCCGCCGCGCGAACGTTATGAACGGCGCGACGGCCGGCTGCGATTGCTGGCGGTGGGCGGCAGCCTGGGCGCGCAGGCCTTGAATGAAAATCTGCCGCGCGCGCTGGCGTTGCTGCCGGAAAATGCGCGGCCCATCGTCACCCACCAGTCGGGCGCGCAGCATTTCGACGCCTTGCAGCAGGCGTATGCGCAAGCCGGGATAAAGGCGCGGCTGGAAGCCTTCATCGAAAACATGGCGCGCTGCTATGCCGAAAATGATTTGATTATCTGCCGCGCCGGCGCGCTCACCATCGCGGAAATCGCCGCCGCCGGCGTGGCCAGCATTCTGGTGCCTTACCCGCATGCGGTGGATGACCATCAAACCCATAACGCGCGTTTTCTTGCTGATAAGGACGCGGCAATACTGCTGCCGCAAGCGCGACTGAATCCGCGCTCGCTCGCCGATTTGCTGCAAAACCTCACGCGCGAAAAACTGCTGGAAATGGCGTGCCGCGCGCGCGAATTGGGTAAGCCCGATGCCACGCGAGTGGTGGCACAGCACTGCATGGAGCTAGCAAGATGAAAGTGAAGAGTGAAAGGTCAGGGGCTAGGGGTTGATTTTTACTCCTCGCTCGTTACGGAGTTAAACATGAAACACAAAGTAAAAAACGTGCACTTCGTTGGAATTGGCGGCTCCGGCATGAGCGGCATCGCCGAAGTGCTGCTCAACCTCGGTTTCCAGGTGAGCGGCTCCGACCTGGCCGACAATGCCGCGACGCAGCGGCTGCAAAGCCTGGGAGCGACGATATATAAAGGTCATGACGCGCAACAGTGCGCGTACGCCGACGCGGTGGTGGTGTCCACCGCGGTGCAAGCCGACAACGCGGAAGTGATGGCCGCGCGCGCGCGCAAGATTCCGGTGGTGCCGCGCGCCATGATGCTGGCGGAACTGATGCGCCTGCGCCGCGGTATCGCGGTGGCGGGCACGCACGGCAAGACCACCACCACCAGCCTGATCGCCAGCGTGCTGGCGCAAGCGGGAATGGATCCGACTTTCGTGATCGGCGGCCGGCTCAACAGCGCCGGTTCGCACGCCAAGCTCGGCAGCGGCGAATTCATCGTGGTGGAAGCGGACGAATCCGACGCCTCGTTTCTGTATCTGCAGCCGGTGCTGGCGGTGGTGACCAATATCGACGCCGATCATATGGAAACCTACGCGCATGATTTCCAGAAACTCACCCAGGCATTCGTGGATTTTCTGCAGCATCTGCCGTTTTACGGCAGCGCGGTGCTGTGCGTGGACGATGCGCGCGTGCGCGAAATCATTCCGCGCCTGACCAAGCCGGTCACCACTTACGGCCTGTCGCAAAGCGCGCAAATCCGCGCGCTCGATGTGAAGCATTGTGGCGGGCAGATGCAGTTTCGCGTGGCGCGCGCCGCCACTAACGATTTGCACATCACGCTCAACATGCCTGGGGTGCACAACGTGCAAAACGCGCTGGCGGCGATTGCCGTCGGCATCGAACTGGGTGTGAATGACGCCGCCATCGTCAAGGCGCTGATGGAATTCAAAGGCGTGGGACGGCGTTTCCAGCGCTACGGCGAAATCCCCCTGCCGCGCGGCGGCGCTTTCACGCTGATAGATGACTACGGCCATCATCCGGCGGAAATGGCGGCCACGCTGGCGGCGGCGCGCGGCGCATTTCCCGGCCGACGCGTGGTGTTGGCGTTCCAGCCGCACCGCTACACGCGCACGCGCGATCTGTTCGAGGATTTCGTGAAAGTGCTCTCCAGCGTGGACACCCTGCTGCTGTGCGAAGTGTATGCGGCGGGCGAAGCAGCGGTTCCGGCTGCCGACGGCCGCACGCTGGCGCGCGCCATACGCCTGCAGCGCAAGGTCGAGCCGATTTTCGTGGACAACATCAGCGAGCTGCCGCGGGCGATATTGAATGCGGTGAAAAACGGTGATGTGGTGGTGACCATGGGCGCGGGCTCGATCGGCGGCGTGCCTGCCGTGCTGGCGCAGCAAAGCGTGAGCGCATGAACATGGCCGAAACCAAAAATCTGGCGGGACTGCGCGGCACGCTGCGGTTGAACGAGCCGATGGCCAGACATGTGAGCTGGCGCGCGGGCGGGATGGCTGAGCGCGTTTACATACCCGCCGATCTGGCCGACCTCATCGCGTTTCTCGAAACCCGCGGTGCGGATGAAGCGATTTACATGGTGGGGCTGGGCAGCAATCTGCTGGTGCGCGATGGCGGCGTGCGCGGCACGCTGGTGCTGCTGCACGCGGCGCTCAAGCAATTGCGCGTGGAAGAAATGCGCGGCGGTCATGCCCTGATTTACGCCGAGGCCGGCGTGGCGTGTCCGAAAGTGGCGCGTTTCGCCACCCTGCACGGACTGCAGGGCGCGGAATTCCTGGCCGGGATTCCCGGCACGGTGGGCGGCGCGCTGGCGATGAATGCCGGTTGTTATGGAACCGAGACTTGGGAGATTGCCGCGCAAGTGCTGACGCTGCGCCGCGATGGAACCTTGAACATGCGTACGCGGCAGGATTACGGCATAGGTTATCGCAGCGTGACGCCGCACGGAAAATTCGAGGAATGGTTTGGCGCCGCCTGGTTGCGCCTGGCGCAGGGTGAAGCGCATGTGGCCAAGGAAAAAATCCGCGATCTGCTCAAGCGCCGCAGCGCCAGCCAGCCGCTGGAACTGCCCAATGCCGGTTCGGTGTTCCGCAATCCGCAAGGGGTGTATGCGGCGCGGCTGATCGAACAATGCGGCTTGAAAGGCCTGCGCTTTGGCGGCGCGCAAGTGTCCACCAAGCACGCCAATTTTATCGTCAACACCGGTGCGGCGAGCGCGGCCGATATCGAGACGTTGATACAAAAAATTCAGATCACGGTGGCGCAGGAGTGCGGAATCGAATTGGAAGCCGAAGTGAGAATTATTGGTGAAGAGAAATGAAACGTGAAGAGGTGAAGAGTGAAGAATTTGGAAAGGTTGCGGTGCTGATGGGTGGGCGAGCCGGACTCGGCGGGCGCAAGCCGGGGGCGGGAAGGCGAAGCAACGGCCACCCGAAAATTTTTTAATCAGGACGAAGTTGAATGAGCAAGTTCGGAAAAGTGGCGGTGCTGATGGGTGGCCGCTCCGCCGAGCGCGAGATTTCGCTCAAGAGCGGCAATGCGGTGCTGGCGGCTTTGAAAAAACGCGGCGTGGATGCGCACGCTTTCGATCCCGCCCGGTATCCGCTGAGTGAATTGCGGGATAACGGCTATGAAAAAATTTTTATCATGCTGCATGGGCGGCAAGGCGAGGACGGTACGGTGCAGGGCGCGTTGCAATTAATGAATCTGCCTTATACCGGCAGCGGCGTGCTGGGCAGCGCGCTGGCGATGGACAAGTGGCGCACCAAACTGGTGTGGCGCGCCGCGGGCATTCCCACCCCGCGCTACGAATTGCTGGATGCAAGCAGTGATTTCAAAAAAATCGCGCGCAAACTCGGCTTGCCGCTGATGGTGAAACCGGTGTGCGAAGGCTCGAGCATAGGCATGAGCAAAGTGACGCGCGCGGAAAAATTGCGCAGCGCCTGGAAGTTGGCGGTGAAATATGACCCGCTGGTCATCGCCGAACAGTTCATCCACGGCGTGGAATTGACCGCTTCGATTCTGGATGGCGTGGCACTGCCGCTGATTCGCCTGGAAACGCCGCGCACATTTTACGATTACCGCGCGAAATATTTTTCCAACAGCACGCGTTATCTGTGTCCGTGCGGCCTGCCGGCTGCGCGCGAAAAAAAAATCCAGCGCCTGGCGCTGCGCGCGTTCGAGATTCTGGGTTGCCACGGCTGGGGGCGGATGGATTTGATGCTGGATAAACGCGGGCGGCCGTATTTTCTCGAGGCCAATACGGTCCCGGGAATGACCGATCACAGCCTGGTGCCGATGGCGGCGCGCGCCGCCGGCATGAGTTTCGAGGATTTGGTGCTGCGGATATTGGAGGGCGCGCATGTGGGATAAGCCGTACGTGCTGCTGTGGCTCGCCCACGCGCTCTACACGCTGGCGGCGCTGTTGGTTTTGTACGCCGCGCTTTATTTCACGCTGCGGCTGCCGTGGTTCGATTTGCGCGTGGTGAAAGTGAACGGCGAACTGGAACAGGTCACGCAGGATGAGCTGCGCGTGGCGGCGCGCGGTCTCAAGGGCAATTTTTTCACTGTGGATCTGGATGCGGCGCGCGCGCGCTTTGAAAAATTGCCGTGGGTGCGCGGCGTGAGCTTGCGCCGGCAATGGCCGGATCAACTGGAAGTGACGCTGGAAGAACAAATGCCGCTGGCGCGCTGGGACGGTGGCGGGCTGGTCAACATCCACGGCGAAATCTTCGCCGGCGAAGCCGATGCGCGCTTGCCGCTGTTTTCCGGGCCGGCCGGCAGCAGCCGCGAGATTGCACAAGCGTATGCGAGTTTCGCGCAGCTGCTGCAACCGCATGCGCTGGTACGCGTGCAGCTGAGTGCGCGCCGCGCCTGGCAGGTGCGGCTGGATAACGGTTTGGTTCTGGCGCTGGGGCGTGAACACATGCAGGCGCGCCTGCAGCGCTTCGTGGCAGTGCACGCACGCACGCTGGGCGAGTTGCAGTGGCAGCCTACTTACGCGGATTTGCGCTATGACAATGGGTTTGCGCTGCGCGTGCCGGAAGCGGTGCGGCGCGCGGCGCCGGGCAAACGCAAGCCGGCTTGAGTTTAAACCGGATATAAAGATAAACGGAAAGAAATGGTCAAAGGAAAAGAAAATAAAAATCTGATCGTCGGCCTCGACATCGGCACCTCGAAAATCGTGGCCATCGTAGCCGAGCTGCGCCCCGAGGGCACGCTGGAGATTATCGGCATGGGCAGTGCGCTGTCGCGCGGCCTGAAAAAAGGCGTGGTGGCCAACATCGAATCCACGGTGAACGCGATTCAGCGCGCGCTGGAGGAAGCGGAGCTGATGGCCGATTGCAAAATCCGCGAGGTCTATACCGGAATCGCCGGCAGCCACATCAAGAGCTTCAACTCGCACGGCATGGTCGGCATCAAGGACAAGGAAGTGACACAGATGGATGTGGACCGGGTGATCGAGACGGCGAAAGCGGTGAACATACCCACCGACCAACAGTTACTGCACATTCTCAACCAGGAATTCATTATTGACGGGCAGGAAGATGTGCGCGAGCCCCTGGGCATGAGCGGGATACGCCTGGAAGTGAAAGTGCATATCGTCACCGGAGCGGTTTCGGCGGCGCAGAACATTCTGAAATGTGTGCGGCGTTGCGGACTCTCGGTACGCGATCTGATTCTGCAGCCGCTGGCTTCCGCGACCGCGACGCTTTCCGAAGACGAAAAGGATTTGGGCGTGTGCCTAGCAGATATCGGCGGTGGCACCGCCGATATTGCGGTATTCCATCACGGCGCGATCCGCCACACGGCGGTGATTCCGATTGCCGGCGATCAAATCACCAACGACATCGCGGTGGCGTTGAGGACACCGACCAAGGATGCGGAAGACATCAAGCGCCGCTACGGTTGCGCATTGCGGCAGCTGGCTGATTCACAGCAGATGGTGGAAGTACCAGGTGTAGGAGAACGCGGCCCGCGGCAGCTTTCACGACAGACTCTCGCCGAAGTCATCGAACCGCGGGTGGAAGAGCTTTATTCGCTGGTGCAGGCGGAACTGCGCCGCAGTGGCTTCGAGGAGCTGCTTTCCTCCGGCATCGTGATTACCGGCGGCAGCAGCGCCATGCAGGGCATGGTGGAGCTCGGTGAAGAAGTATTCCACATGCCGGTGCGTCTGGGCTTGCCGCAATACCTCGGCGGTTTGGCGGAGGTAGTGCGTCACCCGCGTTTTGCCACCGGCGTCGGCCTGCTGCTGCTCGGCATGCAGCAGCAGCAGCGGCAGGAGCTGGTAAAGCTGCAAAGTGGTTCGTTCAGGCAGGTTTTCGAGCGCATGAAACGTTGGTTTCAGGGAAATTTCTGATGGATTTTGATTGGGTAAATCTGGGGACGAATGCAGCAATGGTGCAAACCGGGATTAACCGGAACAGTTATATGGATACGGTGTTTATTTAATAAAGGAGGCCAACATGTTTGAAATTGTGGATACCGAAGCGAAGGAAGCTCAAATCAAGGTAGTCGGCGTGGGCGGCTGTGGCGGCAACGCGGTGGACCATATGATTCACCGCGGGGTGAAAGGCGTGGAATTTATTAGCGCCAACACCGATGTGCAGGCACTGCGGCGCAACCAGGCAAAAATCCAGTTGCAACTGGGGAACTCAATAACCAAGGGTCTAGGCGCGGGGGCGAACCCTGACATCGGGCGAGAAGCAGCTCTGGAAGACCGAGAACGTATCACCGAACTGATTCAAGGGACCGACATGCTGTTTCTTACCGCCGGCATGGGCGGCGGCACCGGTACCGGTGCCGCACCGGTGATGGCGGAAATCGCCAGGGATCTCGGCATCCTCACGGTGGCGGTGGTAACCAAGCCCTTCGCTTTCGAAGGCAAACGTATGGGAATCGCGAAGCAGGGAATCGAGGCGCTCTCGCAGTTCGTGGATTCGCTGATCGTGGTGCCCAACGACAAGCTGATGCAGGTGCT
>JBOIFQ010000241.1:0-6146 GCA_050741655.1 Burkholderiales bacterium
TCACCGAAATCCACGATTACCTGCGGTTGCTGTTCGCGCGCGTGGGCGATCCTTACTGTCCCGACCACAACATTCTGCTGCAGGCGCAAAGTGTGGCGCAAATGGTGGACCACACGCTGCAGCTGCCGCTCGACACCAGGCTGATGATTTTGTCGCCGCTCATCGTCGGGCGCAAAGGTGAGCAGATGGAATTGTTCGACGAACTGCGCGCGCAAGGCTTCGTGCGGCTGCGCATCAACGGCAAGGTGCATGAAATAGACCAGCTACCGAAACTGCAAAAAACCAAGAAGCACACCATCGAAGTGGTGGTGGATCGCGTCAAGGTGCGGCCCGACATCAAGCAGCGCCTCGCCGAATCGTTCGAAACCGCGCTGCGCCATTCCGACGGGCGCGCGCTGGCGGTGGAAATGGATTCCGGCCGCGAACATCTGTTCTCCGCCCGGTTCGCCTGCCCGATCTGCAGCTATTCGCTGCCCGAGCTCGAGCCGCGGCTGTTCTCGTTCAACAACCCGATGGGCGCCTGCCCGAAATGCGACGGGCTCGGCCAAATCAGTTTTTTCGACCCCAAGCGCGTGGTCGCTTTTCCGCATCTGAGCCTGGCTTCCGGCGCCATCAAGGGCTGGGACCGGCGCAACCAGTTTTATTTCCAGATGCTCGGCAATCTCGCCGCGCATTACCAGTTCGATCTCGACACGCCATTTGAAAAACTGCCGCAGGCGATTCAGCAAGTGGTGCTCGATGGCAGCGGCAAGGAAAAAATAAAATTCAGCTATCCCAACGAGCGCGGCGGAAATCACCAGCGTGAGCATGCGTTCGAAGGCATCATTCCTAATCTGGAGCGCCGCTACCGCGAAACTGATTCGCTGATGGTGCGCGAGGAACTGGCGAAATATCTCAACAGCCAGCCCTGTCCGCAATGCCAGGGCACGCGGCTGCGGCGCGAAGCACGGCATGTGCGCGTCACCGACAAGACAATTTACGAAGTGAGCGGCATGCCGCTCAAGCAGACGGTGCAGTTCTTCGAAAAAATAAATCTGAGCGGCGCCAAGCTGGCGATCGCGGAACGCATCATCAAGGAAATCCTGAGCCGGCTGCAATTCCTCAACAACGTCGGCCTCGATTATCTGTCGCTCGACCGTGCCGCCGACACGCTGTCCGGCGGTGAAGCGCAGCGCATCCGCCTCGCCAGCCAGATCGGTTCGGGATTGACCGGCGTGATGTATGTGCTGGACGAACCTTCCATCGGCCTGCACCAGCGCGACAACGGCAGATTGCTGGATACGCTGAAACGGCTGCGCGATCTGGGCAACAGCGTGATCGTGGTCGAACACGACCACGAAGCCATCATGAGCGCCGACCATATCGTGGACATGGGCCTGGGCGCGGGCGAGCACGGCGGGCGCGTCATCGCCGAAGGCACGCCGATGAAAATTCAGAAAAACGCCGAATCGCTCACCGGCCAATACCTTTCCGGCAAGCGCAGCATCAAGCTGCCGGGATTGCGCATCAAGCCAGACACGAAACGCCGGCTGCGCATCAGCGGTGCCAGCGGCAATAATCTGAAACAGGTGAATCTCAATCTGCCGCTCGGTTTGATGGTGTGCGTCACCGGCGTTTCCGGCTCGGGCAAATCCACGCTCATCAACGACACGCTGTACAACGCGGTGGCGCGCCATCTTTACGGCAGCAGCAGCGAACCGGCGCCGCATGCGGCGATGGAAGGCGTGGAATTTTTCGACCAAGCCATCAGTGTGGATCAAAGCCCGATCGGGCGCACGCCGCGCTCCAATCCCGCGACTTACACCGGCTTGTTCACTCCCATCCGCGAACTGTTCGCCGGCGTGCCGCAGGCGCGCGAGCGCGGCTACGGGCCGGGGCGCTTTTCATTCAACGTCAAGGGCGGGCGCTGCGAAGCCTGCCAGGGCGATGGCGTGCTGAAAGTGGAAATGCATTTTCTGCCGGATATTTACGTGCCGTGCGATGTGTGCCACGGCCAGCGCTACAACCGCGAGACGCTGGAAATTCAATACAAGGGCAAGAACATTCACGAAATCCTGCAAATGACAGTGGAACAGGCGCAGCAGTTTTTCGAGCCAGTGCCGGTGGTGGCGAAAAAACTGCACACGCTGCTGGATGTGGGCTTGGGTTACATCAAGCTCGGCCAGTCTGCGACCACGCTGTCCGGCGGCGAAGCGCAGCGCGTGAAGCTCTCGCTCGAACTTTCCAAGCGCGACACCGGCCGCACTTTATACATTCTGGATGAACCCACCACCGGCCTGCATTTCCACGATATAGATTTGCTGCTCAAGGTGCTGCACCGGCTGCGCGACCACGGCAACACCGTGGTGGTGATCGAGCATAATCTCGACGTGATCAAGACCGCCGACTGGATTATCGATCTCGGCCCCGAAGGCGGCGACGGCGGCGGGCGCATCATCGCCGAAGGCACGCCCGAGGATGTCGCCAAAAACCGCCAGAGCTACACCGGCATGTATTTGAAAAACGTGCTGCAAGCCGCGGCGTGAAGTTTGTGTCATTGCGAGGCGGCGCAGCCGCCGTGGCAATCTGCTTTTGAAATGCGAGATTGCTTCGCCTCGGTCTCGCAAAGATCCCCTACATCAGTTTGTTTTTCACCAGCGTGTAAACTTTGCCGGCGTGGGCATCGGCCCCGGCCAGGAATGATTCCAGCACCGCCAGCTTGTTGTTGCGGAACGCCTCGTCCTTGATGGCGCCGGCGTTGACATAAACATTGAGCGCCGCCGCTTTCAGCGCCGCGTGCGCCGCCAGCACCGCCACCCCGGCGTCGCTCACCACGTTGAGATTGCCGCTCTGCGCCGCGCTTTCGGAAAGCCGCATGACTTCCCGGGAAAGTTTGGCGCATTCCAGCGGAACCTGCGTCGCCTCCTTGAGCGCGGCCTGTATCGCCGCAGTGCGTTTTGTTTTCTCTTCGTCGCTGTTTTTCGGCAGGCCGTAAGCCGCCATCACCTGATCGAAAGCCGCGACATCGCCCTGAATCTGCGCCGTGATTTTGTGCCGCAGCTCTTCCGTCTGTCCGAGCAGCGATTTCATCTCCATCTCGACCGCCGCGTAATTCTTTTTGCCTATGGTAAGATTACACACCATGCTCACCAGCGCCGCACCCATGGCGCCCATGATGGCTGCGGCGCTACCCCCGCCCGGCGTCGAGTTCTGGCTGGCCAGTTCGTCGAGAAATTTCTGAACGGAATCATTCTTGATCACGGTTTGCCCTTTCTGTCAGTCGCATCAGGTGGAAATGTTAGACTATTTAGCTTGATTTGAGGGACTCAAAAATGAAAAAACTCTTGTTCCAATTCGATACCGACGCGCATCCCAGCGTGTTCGACGCCGTGGTGGGATACGACGGCGGCGCCGACCATGTCACCGGCTACGCCAACGTCACACCGCAGAACGCGGGTGCTTTGGTGGACGGCACGATTTTCACGCGCGGTCCCAAGGAAAAAAAATTCACCGCTATTTTCATCGGCGGCAGCGACATGGCTGCCGGCCAAGCGGTGCTGAAAGCGGTGAAGAAAAGATTTTTCGCCAATTTCCGCGTCTCGGTCATGCTCGACAGCAACGGCTCCAACACCACGGCGGCGGCGGGCGTGGCCATGCTCACGCGCGCGGGCAGCATCGCGGGAAAACGCGCGGTGGTGCTGGCCGGCACCGGCCCGGTGGGACTGCGCGCGGCGGTATTCCTGGCCAGGGAAGGCGCGCAGGTTGCGCTCACTTCCAGAAAACATGATCGCGCGGAACATGCGGTGCAGCTGATTCAGGAGCGCTTCGGCGTCACGGTGACAGCGGTTGAAGCCTTCGACAACGCCGCGCGCGGCAAGGCGCTCGCCGGCGCGCAAGTGGTGTTCGCCACCGGGGCGGCGGGTGTGTCCTTGCTGGATGAAGCGCATTGGCAAAATAATCCCGCGATCGAATTGATGGCCGACGCCAACGCCACGCCGCCGCTGGGCATCGCCGGCGTGGACATGATGGACAAAGGCACGGACCGGCACGGCAAGACGGCTTATGGCGCCATCGGTTTCGGCGGGTTGAAACTGCAACTGCATCGCGCCTGCATAGCCAAATTGTTCGAAGCGGACAATCAGATCTTCGACGCGGAAGAAATTTACGCGCTCGCCAAGACCATGGCGAAATAGCCATGTCCGCGGTTAAAGCGCGCAAATTGTTGCTGGGGAGTTTTGCGGCGGCGCTGGCCGCGGCCGATCCCTTGCAAATCGTTCCTAAACATCTGCCCAAACCGCCCAAGGGACGCACGCTGGTGGTAGGCGCGGGCAAGGCAGCGGCTTCCATGGCGGCCACGGTGGAAAAACACTGGCCGCAAAACAAACCGCTGTCGGGACTGGTGATTACCCGTTACGGCCACGGCTTACCCACCCGTCATATCAAGGTTATCGAAGCCGGCCACCCGATTCCGGATGCGAGCGGCGAAACGGCAGCGCGCGAAATTTTCGCGGAAGTCAAAAAACTCACGCCCGATGATTTGCTGCTGGCGCTGGTGAGCGGCGGTGGTTCCAGCCTGCTGTCGCTGCCAGTGGGCGGTTTGACCATGGAAGATCTCAAGACCGTCACCCAGGAACTGCTCCTCTGTGGCGCGACGATTCAGGAAATCAACACCGTGCGCAAGCATTTGTCCTCGATCCAGGGCGGCCGCATGGCGGCGGCGTGTAAAGCGCCGGTGCGTGCGCTGGTGATTTCCGATGTCACCGGCGATGACCCTACACATATCGCGTCCGGCCCGTGCGCGCCCGATCCCACCACTTATGGCGATGCGCTGGCGATTATTTCCCGCTACAAGGTCAACGCGCCGGGCGCGGTAATGAAGATTCTGCAACAAGGCCAGGCCGGCACGCTCGAGGAAACCCCCAAACCGGGAGATAAGATTTTCCGCAAAGTGCAAAATCGTGTGATCGCAACCGCGCTCGGTTCACTGGAAGCAGGCGCCCGTTTTTTCCGCCGCCAGGGCGTAAAAGCCGTGGTGCTGGGTGACACCATCACCGGCGAAGCGCGCGAAATCGCTAAAGTCTTCGGCGGGTTGGCGCGCCAGGTACGTGCCCACGACGCGCCGTGGAAACGCCCGGTCGCGATCATTTCGGGCGGCGAAGCCACCGTCACCGTGCGCGGCACGGGGCGCGGCGGGCGCAACACCGAATTCATGCTGTCGCTGGCGTTGGATTTGCAAGGATTGAAAAATGTTTATGCGCTGTCCTGCGGCACCGACGGCAGTGACGGCGCGGGCGATTGCGCCGGTTCCCTCATCACTCCCGATTCTTTGCAGCGCGCTGAAAAACTGAATTTAAAAGCAGAGCGCTTCCTCACCAACAACGACAGCTACAATTTTTTCCAGCCGCTGAATGATCTGGTGATGACCGGCGCCACACTCACCAACGTCAATGATTTCCGCGTGATCCTGGTTCTATAACACCACAAGGCTGCTTGACACCAGACCTGTTGCTGGTATGATTTATTCATACCAACACTGAACCGAGTTGCCATGGCCACCGCCGTCAAGAAAACCATCTCGCTTCCCGCCAGTCTCGCGCGCGACGCCGAAGCGCTCGCCCGTGCCGAGGGCAAGACGCTGAGCGCGGTGATCCAGGACGCGCTGCGCCAAGCGCGCATCGAGCGGCGGTTCCAGGAGTTGCGCGGCATGCAGGGCTACTGGAGCCGCAAGGCGCGCGACAAAGGCATTCTCACCGAGCGGGACCTCGACCGTTACCTGCGCGAGTGAAAGTCGTTTTCGACACTAACATTCTGGTCTCGGCTCTGGTGTTTCCGGGTGGGCGGGGCGAAGCCGCCTTGCGGCGCATCGTTGCTGAGCAAGACCAGCTCATTCTTTCCAAACCCATTCTTGACGAACTGCTTGGCGTACTCGGACGCAAGTTCTCGCGCGATGCCGAAGCGCTTGCGCACGCCGCCGTGTTTCTGTCGGAACTCGCCCTATCCGTCAAGCCGCGCCGAAAACTCCATGTGGTAAAGGACGAGCCGGATAACCGCATTCTGGAATGTGCGCTTGCCGGCCGTGCGGACGCCATTGTTAGCGGAGACCGGGAATTACTGTCGCTTCGAGAATATCGCGGCGTACACATCATCAGACTGCGCGAGTATCTGGG
>JBOIFQ010000242.1:0-20706 GCA_050741655.1 Burkholderiales bacterium
GGCTGAAACATCCAGCGCGGTAATTTCAGCCAGCGGACGGTATTTTGCCAGCGTCACCGCGATGATGCCGCTGCCAGTTCCGAGTTCCAGCACTTTGCAGGATTCCCGTTGCGGAAGGTGCGCGAGCGCGAGCTCAACCAATAGCTCGGTCTCGGGGCGCGGAATCAGCGTCGCCGGCGTGACCTTGAAATTCAGCCCGTAAAATTCGCGCTCGCCCAGGATATACGCCAGCGGTTCGCCCGCCAGCCGGCGCGCGGCCAGTGCACCATAGGCCGCGGCTTGCGCGGGATTCAAGCGCCGCTCTTCATGTGCCGCCAAATAAGAACGCGCTACGCCCAGCACCGCTTGCAGCAGCAAGCGCGCATCGCACATTTCCAGTCCGCTGTAGCGCAAGGCCTGGGCGATGGTGAGCGCTTCCGTGCGCAGGGCGAGTGTCATTGCACTTCCTCCGTCAGCGCCGACAATTGCTCGGTCTGGTGTTCGGCCATCAGCGCGCTGGTCAATTCGTTCAGATCGCCGTCCATGATCTGCTCAATTTTATACAGCGCGAGATTGATGCGGTGATCGGTGATGCGCCCCTGCGGGAAATTGTAGGTGCGGATGCGCTCCGAGCGATCGCCGCTGCCGATCAGCGATTTGCGCGTGGCCGCCTGCTGCGCCTGTTGCTCGCGCATTTGCCTGTCCTTGATGCGCGCGGCGAGGATGGCCAGCGCCTGCGCCTTGTTCTTATGTTGCGAGCGCCCGTCCTGGCATTCCACCACGATATTGGTCGGCAGATGCGTGATGCGCACCGCGGAATCGGTTTTGTTGATGTGCTGGCCGCCGGCGCCGGACGCGCGGTAAGTGTCTATGCGCAGTTCGGCGGGATTCAGCACCACGTCGGAAATTTCATCCACTTCGGGCAGCACCGCCACGGTGCAGGCGGAAGTGTGGATGCGTCCCTGCGTTTCGGTCGCCGGCACACGCTGCACGCGATGCCCGCCGGATTCGAATTTCAATTTGGAATACGCGCCCTGGCCGATGATCTTGGCGATGATTTCCTTGTAGCCGCCGATGTCGGACGGGCTTTCCGAAATGATTTCCACCTGCCAGCGCTGGCGCTCGGCATAGCGCGCATACATGCGGAACAGATCGCGCGCGAACAAGGCCGACTCGTCGCCGCCGGTGCCGGCGCGGATCTCCAGAAAAATGTTGCGCTCATCGTTGGGATCCTGCGGCAGCAGTTTCTTTTGCAGTTCCGCTTCCAGCCGCATGAGTTTTTCCCGCCCTTCACGGATTTCCGTTTCGGCGAATTCGCGCATTTGCGGATCGGACTGCATGTCCTGCGCCGCCGCGATGTCGCGCTCGTTCAGTTGATAAGCCTGATACAGTTCGACGATGGGTGTAATTTCGGCGCGCTCACGCGTGAGCTTGCGGTAATTATCCATGTCCGCCGTGATATTTTCGTGGCTGAGGAGCTGGGTGATCTGTTCGAGGCGCTGGCTTAAGTGCGTGAGCTTGCCGGCAATGCTGGCTTTCATTCGGATCGCTGCAACTGATAAAGGCGCTGGATCAACTCCGCTAGTTGTTCGCGCTCATCGGCGCCGGCGTGGTTCAGCGCCCGCGTGGGCACATGCAGGAATTTATTGGTGAGCGCACTGCTCAATTGCTCCACCACCTGCTGCGGCTCGGCGCCGCGTTCGAGCAAGCGCAAGGCGCGCTGCAATTCCTTCCTGCGGCTGCGCTCGGCGTGATCGCGCAGCGCGCGGATGGCCGGCACCAGTTCGCGGCTTTCCAGCCAGTGCACGAAATTCACCACATTGGAATCAATAATGGTTTCCGCCTGCGTCATGGCGCCGAGCCTTACCTCCAGCCCGCTTTGCACCATGTGCCCCAGATCGTCCACGGTATAAAGAAACACATCTTCGAGCCTGGCGGCTTCTGCTTCCACATCGCGCGGCACGGCGAGATCTATAATCAGCAGCGGCCGGTGCTTGCGCGCCTTGATCGCGCGCTCCAGCATGCCTTTGCCCAGAATCGGCAAAGGGCTCGCAGTACAGGTGATGATGATGTCATTGATGGCGAGATGTTCGGGCAATTCATTGAGTGTAATCGCCGCGGCATTGAAACGCTGCGCCAGCGCCTGCGCGCGTTCCTGCGTGCGGTTGGCCACGGTGATGCGCCGCGGCTGCCGCTGCGCGAAATGGGTGGCGCACAATTCAATCATCTCGCCGGCGCCGATCAGGAGCAGATGCTGTTCGGCGATGGCGGGAAAAATGCGCTCGGCCACGCGCACCGCCGCAGCGGCCATGGAAATCGAACAGGCGCCGATGTCGGTCTGGCTGCGCACTTCCTTCGCCACCGAGAACGAGCGCTGAAAAAGTTTATGCAACAGCAAGCCCAGCGTGCCGGCCTCTTCCGCGGTACGCACCGCCTGCTTGATCTGTCCCAGGATCTGCGGTTCGCCCAGCACCATCGAGTCGAGGCCGCTGGCGACGCGGAATGCATGCTTTACCGCTTGCTCGCGCGTCAGGGTGTAAAGATGAGGCTGGATATTGCGCGTCTGCAGGTGATGATAGTCCGCCAGCCAATCCACCGCGGCCAGCGGCTGCGCCGTGTTGCAATAGAGTTCGGTACGGTTACAGGTGGAAATAATGGCGGCTTCCGCCACCGGCCGGTGGTTCACCAGATCGCGCAAGGCCTGGCCCAGGTTTTGGGCGTGAAACGTCACCCGCTCGCGCATGGCCAAGGGAGCGGTGTGATGATTGATGCCGAAGGCAAACAGTTGCATCGATTCAGTACGGGACAGAAAAAACGGAAGCTATTATAGCATTGAGAGGTGGGGGAAAAGTCCCGCTCCTGGATTGCGGAAATGAAAACGGACACCCGCCGTGAAGCAAGGTGTCCGCTGATTTAAGGCTTAACTGCGGGACTTAGCCTTTGGCTTTGGCGGCTTTGCAGTCCGCTTCGCTCAGGGCAACGAAACCCGTGCCTTTGCAAGCGTTCTGGCCTTTGCAGGCGCTCTTGGCGGTTTTGCAGTCGCTCTTGCCTTTGCAGGCGTTCACACCTTCGCAATGAATCTTGCCTTCGGCGGCAACTGCGCTACCTACGCCAGCGGTGATAAACATGCCGGCAGCGGTAACAGCCAGAGCAATACCTGTAAGTTTTTTAACAGCGGTCATGGTTTAATTCTCCTGAAATTATCGTAAATACCCGGTTTTCTAGCCCGGCTTGTGCCGGACTGCTCATAATGCGACCGAGCTACGCATTGATGAATTCGAATGTGCTTTGGTCGGTAAAAGTCCTGCATTCTTACCGCTAAACGCCTCGTCGCAGTTTCAGTTGACCGGCCGAGGGGCGAAAATCGTGCCTACAGCTTTCAAATACGGTAAAATTCATGGTTTGGATTCACTTCGACGCGGCGCGGCCCGCCGCCCTTAAGTCTAAGGTTTTTAAAGATTATGTCCCTGCAAACGATTTCCAGACGCAACAGCGTGGGTGCCAGAATAGGCCCGGTCATTATTGGCGGCGGTGCGCCGATAGTGGTGCAATCCATGACCAATACCGATACCGCCGATGTCGAATCCACGGTGCGGCAGGCGGCGGCGCTGGCCCAGGCCGGCTCGGAACTGGTGCGCATCACCGTCAATTCCGAAGCAGCGGCGGCGGCGGTACCTGCCATTCGCGAGCATCTGGATAAAATAGGCTGCAAAGCGCCATTGATTGGCGATTTTCATTTCAACGGCCATAAACTCCTGACCGCTTATCCCGGCTGCGCCGAAGCGTTGGGCAAATACCGCATCAATCCCGGCAACGTAGGACGCGGCTCCAAGCGCGACGAACAATTCGCCATCATGATCGAGGCTGCGTGCAAATACCAAAAACCGGTGCGCATCGGCGTCAACTGGGGCAGTCTCGACCCGGCGCTGCTGCTGCGCATGATGGACGAAAACGCCAAACTTCCGGAACCTCAGGACGCCAATCTGGTGATGCGCGAGGCGCTGATTGTTTCCGCGCTGGATAACGCCAGACGCGCGGAAGAAATCGGACTTGCGCATGATCAGATCGTGCTCTCGTGCAAAGTCAGCGGCGTGCAAGATTTGATCGCGGTCTATTCCGAGCTTGCGCGGCGCTGCGATTACCCGCTGCACCTGGGTTTGACCGAAGCGGGAATGGGCTCGAAAGGCATCGTGGCGTCCACCGCCGCGCTGTCGGTTTTATTGCAGCAAGGCATAGGCGACACCATACGCATATCGCTGACTCCCGAACCCGGCGGCGACCGCACGCGCGAAGTCATCGTGGCGCAGGAAATTTTGCAGACCATGGGACTGCGCTCGTTCACACCTATGGTCATCGCCTGCCCCGGCTGCGGCCGCACGACTTCGACTTTTTTTCAGGAACTCGCCGACAAGATTCAAACTTATCTGCGCAACCAGATGCCGGCGTGGCGCGAAAAATACGCCGGAGTGGAAACCATGAACGTGGCGGTGATGGGCTGCGTGGTGAATGGCCCCGGCGAAAGCAAACATGCCAATATCGGCATCAGCCTGCCCGGTTCGGGCGAAACGCCGGTGGCGCCGGTATTCGTGGATGGGCAAAAAACCGTGACGCTCAAGGGCGCGCGCATCGCCGAGGAATTCCAGAAAATCGTGGACGACTACGTGGAAACCAGGTACGCCAAGCGCGCCTAGCCGCAATAGCCGTTGGCGCGGAACCACTCCACCGCGTCTTGCAGCGCGTCTTCCACCGGGCGCGGATTGTAATTCAAATCCCGCTGCGCTTTTGCAATCGAAAAATACATGTATTTGCGCGACAGCCGCACGCCATCCACGGTGGCGCGCGGTTCCGCGCCATTGGTGAGCCACGCCCAGGCTTCGGAAACATAGGCGATCGGCAATACCAGATTGTGCGGCAGCTTCACGCGCGGCGGTTTTTGTCCGGAGATTTTCGCCACCTCGGTCAGGATTTCCTTGAGCGTCATGTTGCGCGCGCCGAGTATATAGCGTTCGCCGATTTTTCCGCGCTCGTAAGCCAGGATATGGCCCTGCGCCACATCATCCACATGCACCAGATTAAGCCCGGTATCCACATAAGCGGGCGTGCGCCCGCACGCCGCGTCCAGCACCATGCGCCCGGTGGGCGTGGGCTTGATGTCGCGCGGCCCCACCGGGGTGGAAGGATTGACGATGACCGCGGGCAGGCCTTGTTCATGCACCAGCTTTTTCACTTCGGCTTCGGCCAGAAACTTCGAGCGCTTGTAGTGCCCGATCATATCGTTAAAGGTCACCAGGGTTGCTTCATCTGCAGGTATGCCACCGGCATTCAAACCCAAGGTCGCAACGCTGCTGGTATAAACAATGCGCTGCACTTTGGCCGCCAACGCCGCCTGCATGATGTTCACTGTGCCGTTGACATTGCTTTGATAGAGCTCATCGGGATTGCGCGCCCACAGGCGGTAATCGGCGGCGACATGGAACAAAGCTTCGCAACCGGCAAGCGCCCGCTCCAGCGAAGGTTTATCGGTAAGATCGCCGTGCACGATTTCCACCGGCAGCTGCGCGACATTGCGCCGGTCGGCTCCGGGTCGCAGCAAGACTTTCACGCGCTGTCCCGCGGCTATCAGTTTGCGCGTCAAGGCTGAGCCGACAAAACCCGAAGCGCCGGTTACCAGTGTGGCAGTCATGGGTTGGGATTTACGGCTAATTGCGCACCGGCGAGCCGGACAATGGTTTTCAGGGTCGTCCGCGCCGCACGGAAATTCCTGCTCAATACCATGAGCTCACCGATATCAGCGGGCCGCGCCAGCAGGGAACATAAAAATTTCGCCGCATGCAGAACGCCGGTCTCATCGGTGGCACGGATGATGCTGCGCGGGATGCTCATGGCGGCGGTATCCACCACCACGCGAATCGCCGCAAACGGGACATTGGCTTCTCGCGCCACTTGCGCGATTGCCGCGCTTTCCATATCCACCGCCGCCGCGCCGCTGGCTTGCGCCAGTTTTTGCTTTTGCCGCGGATCGCTTATCACACTAAGGCTTTCAGTGATTGCGCCGCCGCTGATCACGACATGAGGAGCAAGGCAATCGTGCAGGCGCGCGCGCCAAACCGGGTCCACGGCAAATTGATTTTTCTCGGCGGCGATGATTACTTGCGGCAGCACCAGGGTTCCGGCAGTAAGCTCGGGCGCCAGCCCGCCCGCCACACCCCAGCTTAATAATGCGCTGGCGCCGGCATCGAGCAGGGAGTGGGCGGCACGCTGCGCATTGGCTCGGCCGATGCCGCTGACGTGAATCCAGCCGCCCGTATCAAGAGCGATACTTTCCCCGATTTTAAGCCTGGCGCGCGTGAGACAGCGCGCCTCCAGCGGCAGCGCGGCAACGACGCCGATCACGCGCCGTGGTGGCTGTGCTGATTGTAATAACGCGCCAGCGCCCACAACGGAAAAAATTTGTCGTAACCGTGGTATTTGAGATAGAACACGCGCGGGAAGCCCGGCGCGGTGAAACCCGGGTCGTTCCACAAGCCATGCGCTTGCTGCGTGCGCAGCAGATATCCCGCGCCGCGCGCGGCTTCCGGTGAATCCGCTTCACCCGCCGCCATCAGGCCCAGCATCGCCCATGCGGTCTGAAACGCGCTGCCGGAACGGTCCTGTCCCGCGGCTTCCGGATTGGCATAAGAATCGTTGCTTTCGCCCCAGCTGCCATCGGCGCGCTGCATGCGCTTCAGCCACTCCACCGCGCGGCGGATGTACAACTGATGCGGATCTTCGCCAGCCAGCTCCAGCGCCGCCAGCACCGACCAGGTGCCGTAAATATAATTGGTACCCCAGCGGCCGAACCACGAGCCGTTCTTTTCCTGTTCGCTCTTGAGGAAATCAAGCGCGCGCTTCCATACTGCGTCGTACCTGCCGAGCGGCGCCAGCAGCGCAATGCAGCGCCCGCTCACATCGCTGGTCGGCGGATCGAGCAGCGCGCCGTGATCGGCAAACGGAATCTCGTTGAGATAATAATAAGTGTTATCCACATCGAAAGCAGCGAACCCGCCGTTCTTAGACTGCATGCCGCACACCCACTCCGCCGCACGCCGCAGACTTTCCGTGTAGCGCGTTCGATCCACTTTATGCATCGCCCAGCCCACCGCGCCGGTGTCGTCAATGTCGGGATAAAAATCGTTGGCGAACTGGAACGGCCAGCCGCCGCCTTTGAGGTTGGGTCTGGAATCGCGCCAATCGCCGGGAGCTTCGAGCAGCTGGCGCTCCTTGAGCCAATCCAGAGCGCGCAGCATTTCAGGCGTGGCTTTCTCGCCTTCCGCCTGATGCAACGCGAGCACCGCCAGCGCGGTGTCCCACACCGGCGACAGGCAAGGCTGGCAGTGCGCCGAGTCTTCGTTGATGACCAGCAGTTTCTTCAGCGCCTGAGTGGTGGTCTGACGATCAGGATGGCCGGCCGGGTAGCCCAGGTGCGCCAGCGCCTCATGCGCATTCACCATCGCGGGAAAAATCGAACCCAAGCCGTCTTCACCGTTCAGGCGCTCGATAAACCACTGCTCGGCTTTTTTGATGGCGCGGCGGCGGATGAAACCGGGAATCGCGGGCTCCAGAAAATGCCCGATGCGTTCGAGGCGCAGCAGCAGCCAATTCAGGCGCGAGCGCACCGGAAAATAATTTTTTTCCTCTTCCGGCGCCACGGTAAACAGTTCGCGCATGCCGATGCCGCGCGGATTCTTGGCTTTCACTTTCAGGCTGCACAGGATCGCCAGCGGCACCATTACCGTGCGCGTCCAGTACGACACCTTGCTCAAATGGAACGGAAACCAGCGCGGCAGCAGCATGATTTCCACCGGCACCATCGGCACGCCGCGCCAGGGAATCTGCTCGAACAGCGCCAGCGCGATGCGGGTAAATACGTTGCAACGCGCGGCGCCGCCGCGCGCGAGGATGGCGGTGCGCGCTTTCACCATGTGCGGCGCGTCGGGGCTGTCGCCCGCGATTTTCAGCGCATAATACGCCTTGACCGAGCAGCTCATGTCGAAATCGCCGCCGTGATACAGCGCCCAGCCGCCGTGCGCGGCTTGCTTGCGGCGCAGAAACAGCGCGATTTTTTTCTCCAGCCCGGCGTCTATTTCATCCATGAAATGCATCATCAGGATGTATTCGGCGGGAATGGTGCAGTCGGCTTCGAGTTCGAAGCACCAATAGCCGTGCTCATGCTGCAGGCCCAGCAGCGCATCGCGCGCGGCGCGAATCGCTTCCCACAACGCCGCCTGGCGCGTGCCGATCGAGCGTACATTGCCGTGTTCACGTGCAGCGGGATTTCCCGCCGCCGCCAATTCCTGGTATCTCTGATCAGGCATCGCCTGTTTCTCCCTGATTATCCTGGCGCCACTTGCAAATGCGCCGCGCGCGGCAAACCGAGCGCGGTCACGTTGAACAGCCATTTCGGCATGGCGTCGCTGCCGACGGTGAGCCTGGTGGCCACGATAGTGGCTTTCACCGCGCGGCGCGAAATCTTCACTTCGTTGCCGGAAGTGAAAGCGCGGTTGGCGCTGATTTTGCGCAAAGTCAGCACCGCCATGCCCAGCGCCCAAAAGCAAAATTTGCGTATGCCGGTTTCATGCCGCGGTATCAGCAGCGTGTAAGCCAGCGCGTTGCGCAAATGTGCGTGTGCGATGGCGATCAACTTTTCCAGCCCCGCGGCAAAGCCCGCGGCGTGGTTGTCCTTCGACAGCGCGCGCAAATCGAAACCGCAGGCGCGGAAAATATCCTGCGGCAACCAACAGGCGCCGCGGCCGCGATCCTCCCAGATGTCTTTTAGAATATTGGTCATCTGCAAACCCTGGCCAAACGAAATCGCTAATTCTAGCATCGTCTGGCGATTTTTCCTCATTTCCCCGGAGTAATCGCAAAACAATTCAGTGAGCATTTCCCCCACCACGCCCGCCACGTGATAGCAATAACTGTCGAGCTCGCGCAAATCCTGCAAACCATGCGGGCTGGGATTGGACTGGAAGCGCGCCATGCCGTTCGCCATGATACGCACGCAGCGCTCCATCGCGGCGCGCTGATTGCGGCTGAAACCGTGGGTCAGGCGTATCACCGCCGGGGTATTTTTTATCAGATCTTTTTCCGCTTCCTGCGTGGCATTCGAGAGCAGCGGATAAAACTCGGCGGCAAAAATTTCCGCTGCAATCCCGCCCGCCACCACGCCGATGAATTGATCCGAAAAATAGCGTTTTTGCTGCGGGGTGAGCGCCGGTTCGTCCTCGATGGTGTCGGCGATGCGGCACAAAAGATAGGCGTTGCTCACTGCGCTGCGCAAGGCCGGCGGCAGTTGCGGAATGGTCAACGCGAAAGTGCGCGATACGCCTTGCAGGATAGAGTCCTGATACGCGTCATCGCTGAGTTGTTCGCTGTGCTGCGCCTGCCAATCCGGCATGGTGAAAATCCTTGGTTGCCGCGCCAGTGCGTGTCGGCCAGTCAAAGGCGGCATTGTATCTCAAATCCCCTGGAAAGGCTGCAATTTCAGCCGATTACCCTCAAACCGGCATGCTAAAATGTGGCATTGGAACAACCGCCGAGGAAACTCATCATTTCTGTTTTAATCTTCGTTGCTTGCGTGCTCACGCTCGCCGCGCTGGCTTATCTCGCTTTTGCCTTAACGCGCATCATCGCGTTTGGCAAACAAAATCCTGACTCGGCTAATTTTCATACCGCCGTTACCTTGCTCAAACCGGTGTGCGGATTGGAGCCCGAATTGTATGAAAACCTGCGCTCGTTTTGCGAACAGGATTACTCGCAGTATCAAGTGATCTTCGGCGTCCGCGATGCGCAGGATCCCGCGCTTGCCGTCATCCGGCGTCTGCTTGAGGATTTGCCGCAACTCGACCTTGCTCTCATCGTAAACGAAAGCGTCATCGGCGCTAATTTGAAAGTGAGCAGTCTCGCCAACATGTATCGCGCGGTAAAGCACGATGTTCTGGTCATTGCCGACAGCGATATGCGGGTGGGGCGCGATTACTTGAGCATGGTCGCCGCTCCTTTCGCCGACCCGCAAACCGGCGCTGCGACCTGCCTCTACAAAGGCGTGCCGGTTGCAGGCCTCGCATCGCGGCTGGGCGCAATGTTCATCAATGATTGTTTCGCGCCTTCGGTGCTGGTCGCGCTGTCGTTTCAGCAACTGCGCTATTGTTTTGGCGCCACCATGGCCATCCGCCGCGCGGCATTGGAAAAAATGGGCGGATTCGCAGCGCTCGCCGATGAGCTCGCGGATGACTACCTGCTGGGGAAAAAAGTGGCGCAACAAGGATTCAAAGTAGCCTTGGCGCGTTATGTGGTGGAAAACCGGGTGTGGGAACCGAATTTCAAAACCTTGTTCCAACACGAGTTACGCTGGGCGCGTACCATGCGCACCATGCAGCCCGTGGGTTATGCCTTTTCCTTCGTGACTTATCCAGTGGCGCTGGCGCTGCTATTTGTGGTGATTTCGCCTGCACTTACGGGCTTAACCTTGGGTGTGGTTTCGGTTATAATGCGCGTTTTGTTGCACCGGGCGGTACACACCAGTTTGCGCATCCCTGGCCCTACTCAAGCTTGGCTCGCGCCGTTGCGCGATATTCTGAGTTTTGCGGTCTGGGCAGCAAGCTTCTGCGGGCGCAATGTGCGATGGCGTGAACAGAAATTTCTGGTCCGGCCGGATGGGCGGTTGTCGAAATAAAGGAGCACGCAATAATGATGAAAACCCTGTTTCTGAATCCCCCATCCTATGAAGGATTCGACGGCGGCGCCGGTTCGCGTTACCAGGCGCGGCGCGAAATCCGCTCGTTCTGGTATCCCACTTGGCTGGCGCAGCCGGCGGCGCTGATTCCCGGCAGCAAGCTGATAGATGCGCCGGCGCGCGGCCAGTCGCTGGCCGACATTCTGCCGCTCGCCGCGGATTACGAATTGGCGATTCTGCACACCAGCACGCCTTCTTTCGAATCCGACGCCAAGGTCGCGGAAGCATTGAAAGCGCGCAATCCCAAGCTCATGATCGGTTTCATAGGCGCGCATGTGGCGGTGCAGCCCGAGCTTTCGCTCAAGCATTCGCCCGCGATTGATTTCGTGGCGCGTAACGAATTCGATTTCACCATCCAGGATGTAGCCGCGGGCAAGCCGCTCTCCGAAATCGACGGCGTGAGCTATCAGCTTGACGGCAAAATCATACACAACCGCGACCGCGCCATGCTCGAAAACATGGACAGCCTGCCGTGGGTGGTGGATGCCTACCAGCGCGATCTGGTGATTGAAGATTATTTCATCGGTTATCTGCAGCATCCTTATGTCTCGCTTTACACCGGGCGCGGCTGCAAATCGCGCTGCACTTTCTGCCTGTGGCCGCAAACCATAGGCGGTCATCGCTACCGCACACGCAGTCCTGAAAACGTGGTGGCGGAAATTGCGCGCGCCAAGGAATATTTTCCACAGGTCAAGGAATTCTTCTTCGACGACGATACTTTCACCGACGACCTGCCGCGCGCCGAGGAAATCGCGCGCGGACTGGGCAAGCTGGGGGTGACCTGGTCGTGCAACGCCAAGGCCAACGTGCCGTATGCAAGCCTCAAGGTAATGAAGGAAAACGGTTTGCGTCTGCTGCTGGTGGGGTTCGAGACCGGCAGCCAGCAGATTCTGCTCAACATCAAGAAAGGCATGCATGTGGACATGGCGCGCCGCTTCATGGCCGATTGCCACAAACTGGGCGTGGTGGTGCATGGCACCTTCATCATGGGCCTGCCGGGCGAGACCCACGAAACCATAGAAGAAACCATCCGCTTCGCCAAGGAAATCAACCCGCATACGATTCAGGTATCGCTCGCTGCGGCTTATCCCGGCACTTATCTGCACCAGCAAGCCACCGAAAACGGCTGGCTGCTGCGCGACCCGACTCACATCGTGGCCAACGCAGGTTTCCAGGTGAGTTCGCTCAATTACCCGCATCTGTCGCACGAGGAAATCTTCAAGGCGCTGGAAAAATTCTACAAGCGCTTCTATTTCCGCCCGAGCAAGATCGCTGAAATCACTTATGAAATGATCCAAAGCTGGGAGATGACCAAGCGCCGTCTGCGCGAAGGCGTGGAATTCTTCCGCTTTCTTTATGGGCGGGAAGATCGGGTTTGAAGCGGCTCATCGTCACGGCTGACGACTTCGGCGCATCCTTATCCGTCAACCAGGCAATCGAGCAGGCGCACCGCCAAGGCATCCTCACCACCGCCAGTCTGATGGTGGGCGCCAGCGCCGCCGCCGATGCCGTGACGCGCGCCCAGCGTCTGCCTTCTCTCAAAGTCGGCCTGCATGTGGTTCTCGTCTGCGGCCGGCCGCTGCTGCCGGCTCATCAGGTTCCCGATCTGGTTGATGCGCGGGGTGATTTTTCCACGCAGCTCGCGCGCGCCGGCGTGAATTTTTTCTTTCGTCCCAAAGTAAGGCGCCAGCTCGGCGCGGAAATCCGCGCGCAGTTCGAAGCCTTCCGCGCCACCGGCCTTACGCTCGATCACGTCAACGCCCACAACCACATGCATTTGCATCCGACCGTACTTGGTCTCATTCTCAAAATCGGGCGCGACTATGGTTTAAATGCGGTGCGTCTGCCGCGCGAACCTTTCCTTTACTCCTGGCGCGCTGCGCATAACGCACTCGCGCAGCGCCTCGTCCACTCGCTGCTGCTCGGGCCCTGGATTAATCTCATGCGCTGGCGCTTGCGGCAAGCCGGGGTAGCGTGCAATCAATACATGTTCGGCATGCACGACACCGGCCGCATGAACGAACAGTGCGTGCTGCGTCTGCTGGCGCAGTTGCCGCAGGGGGTTTCGGAAATGTATTTTCACCCGGCGCTTAAACCCTGGGAGGGCATGGACCCCGGCATGGCACATTACGATCATCATGCCGAGTTGCAAGCGCTCATCAGCCCGGCGGTAGCGCAAGCCCTGGGCCGGCTGGGCATCCGCAAAATAAGTTTCAGCGATCTGGCGCCTCACCCTCATTCCTGAACCGCATGAACTTCGAACTCTCATTCTCTTCCTGCCGCGGAGAGCGCTCTTGCTAAGCAGCTTTGGCAACCGCTACCGCCTCGCCTTGGTATGGCTGGTGGGGGTTTGCGCGCGTTACGCGCGTTGGGTAGTGGGCGGCACGGCGCTGCTGACGGTGTTTTTTTTCTATTACGCACTGACGCACACCAGCCTCGATACCGACCCCAACCAAATGCTCGACCCGGCTCTGCACTACCGCCAGCTCGAAGAAGAAATGAAGAAGGCGTTCCCGCAGTTTTCCGATTTGATTGTGGTGGTCATCGAGGCCGAAAGCGCGGATCTTGCCAATGCCGCTTCGCAAAAGCTGATCGAACGCCTGCGGCAAGAAAAAACCTCACTCGAATCCGTTTATGACCCGGAGCAAACCGATTTCTTTTCGCGCAACGGGCTGCTGTATCTGGATAAAAAAGAATTGCTGCAGCTTTCCGACCATCTCACTGAGGCGGCGCCGTTTCTCGGCACGCTGGCGCAAGACCCCAGCCTGCGGGGGTTATTCACCGTCATCGGCCGTGCCCTGGATGAGAATCTGAGCCCGGACTACCGCACGCGCCTGATAAAAATGCTGGACAGCATCAGTGGCATCGCGCAAGCGCGGTTGGCCGGTCGCCAAGTCAAGCAATCCTGGCGCGGCCAGTTCATCGAAGGCACATTGGCGCAAGGCAGCGACTTGCGGCATTTCATCCTGGTCAAACCGAAATTCGACTACTCTTCCTTGCAACCCGGCGAATTGGGAACTGAAGCAGTGCGAAAAGTAATACAGGAATTGCGGCTCGATCCGCAGCACGGCGTGCGCGTGCGCCTCACCGGCGACGTGCCGATTCAAGACGAAGAACTGGACAGCGTTTCACGCGGCGCCGGTGTATCCCTTTTGTTATCCACACTGCTGGTGTGCGTGATCCTGTTTCTGGGACTGCGCTCCACCCGGTTGGTGGCGACGATTTTAATCACCTTGTTCACCGGCCTGATATGGACCTCGGCGTTTACCGCGTTCGCCATCGGCCACCTGAATTTGATTTCAGTGACTTTCGCCGTGCTGTTCATCGGCCTGGGCGTGGATTTCGGCATTCAATTCGGCATGCGCTACAAGGAGGAACTGCAGCGCACCAAGGACCACGACAGCGCACTGGGCGCGGCCGCTTATGGCGCGGGCGGCATGCTGACTCTGGCGGCAGTCGCGGCCGCCATTAGTTTTTTCTCATTTATCCCGACCGACTACAGAGGTCTGGCGGAATTAGGGTTGATTTCCGGTGTGAGCATGTTCGTGGCGCTGATTTCCAATCTCACTTTGCTGCCGGCGCTGCTGAAACTCGCGCCGGTGGATATGAACAAGAAATGGCCAAAGAGCAGCGTATTGACGCGCTTGCGCTTTCCGGTACGGCGTCATCGCAAGCGCATTCTGGGCGTGGCGGCGCTGGTCGCGGCGATCGCGCTGATTCTGCTGTCGCAGGTGCGCTTCGATTTCAATCCGCTCAACATGAAAGACCCGAACACGGAATCAGTAGCCACTTTTCTCGATATGCTGAAAGATCCCAATACCACGCCTTACACCATAGATATTCTTGCCCCCAGCCTGGCTCAGGCCAAAAGCATCGCGGAGAAACTGGAAAAACTGCCGGTGGTGGACAAAGTGATCACACTCGCCGGCTTTGTGCCCGATGACCAGGAAGAAAAACTCGCCATCATCGGCGACATGGGCCTGGTGTTGCAACCGCTGGTCACACCGCTGCAAGTGGCGGCGCCCAGCGTGGAGGAAGAGCGCACGGCAGTGGAAAAATTTCAAGGCCAGCTGCGTGCGGCAGCCGCGAAAAATTCCGATCCGGCTTTTACCGCCAGCATGAAACGCCTGGACGGCGCATTGGAAAAATTAAAATCTAATCCGGGATGGCCGGAAAAAACCCTTAAACAACTGCGCGACAGCGTGGTCGGCGATCTGCCGCAAAACCTCGCGCAATTGCGCAAACTCCTGCAGCCGCAACATATCGAACTCAAGGATGTGCCGCAGGATTTGCGCGAGCGTTATATCACCGCGGATGGCCGCGCGCGCATCGAGGTCTATCCTAAAATCAATGTGGTCGATAATAAGGAATTACGCCGCTTCGTTGCCGCGGTTCAGGAAATCGCGCCGAATGCCATCGGCACGCCGGTGGCGCTGGTCGAGGGCGGCGACGTGGTGGTGGAAGCCTGTCTGCAAGCCACAGCTATCGCTTTGGTTGCAGCGCTGATTCTGCTGCTGTTGGTCATGCAAAGTATCTCCGGCGCCTTGCTGGTATTGCTGCCGCTAGGGCTGGCGATGGCCATGACCGCCGCCAGTTCGGTGCTATTGGATCTGCCGCTTAATCTCGCCAACATTATCGCGTTGCCGCTGTTGCTAGGTATAGGCATCGCGTTTGGCATCTATCTGGTAATGCGCAAGCGCAGCGGGCTGGATGTCGAGCATCTGTTTCGCAGCAGTACTCCGCGCGCGGTGCTGTTCAGCGCGCTCACCACGGTGGCTTCTTTCGGTTCGCTGACTTTCTCCGAACACCGCGGCATGTCCAGCATGGGTCTGTTGCTTACTCTCTCCTTGACGTTCGCGCTGCTATGCACTCTGGTGATCCTGCCCGCCATCATGAGTGCCATCGAGGGCAAACGATGAAGCTCGGCATCGCCATCGTAGCGCTCCTGGGCCTGCTCGGCGCGATTCTGCTCATCGGCTACCACGGTTTCGTAGCGGTGTCGGATCTGCTGTTGACCGCCGGCTGGGGCATGCTGGTTGTCAGTGTCTTTCATTTTATTCCGGTCACGTTTTCAGCCTTGGCCTGGGGCACGTTGTTGCGCGACACCTGGCGCCATTCGCTGCCGGTATTTTTCTGGGCGCGTTCGGTGCGCGAAGCCGTGGGCAGTCTGCTGCCCGTCATGCAGGTCGGCGGCGAGCTCATCGGCGCGCGGATACTGACTTTTCACGGCGCCAAAGCGGGAATCGCCGGCGCCAGCGTGGTGGTGGATTTGACGCTGGAGGCGATTGCTCAATTCTTTTTTACTTTGCTGGGGCTGCTGCTGCTGATTGGGATCGGGGGTTCAGGGCAAACGGTGCGCTGGGCGGTGGCCGGCCTGGGGCTGGCGGCGCTGGCGCTAACCGGCTTCGTGATCGCCCAGCACAAAGGCCTGTTCAAATTGCTGGAAGATTTCATCGAAAAAATCGCCGCCAAGTGGCAATGGCTATCGCTGGGCAAGATCGATAACCTGCACGATACTATCCAGACGCTTTACTCGCAGCGCCGGGTGCTGCTGATTTCCGCTTTGATTCATTTATTGTCGTGGATCATCAGCGCCGGCGAAATCTGGATTGCCCTGCATTTCATGGGCAGTCCGATTTCTTTTCTCGAAGCGCTGATTCTCGAAAGCCTGAGCCATGCGGTAAAGAGCGCGGCGTTCGTGGTGCCCGGCGCGCTCGGCGTGCAGGAAGGGGCTTACATGCTGCTCGGTGAAATGCTCGGGCTCACTCCGGAGATGGGACTGGCCTTGTCGCTGGTGAAACGCGTGCGCGATTTGCTGCTGGGGGTTCCCGCGCTGCTCGGCTGGCAGGCACAGGAAAGCGGCCGGCTCTGGTCGAAGGCCAAACGCAGCGACGGCAACCGGCGTTAGTATTCCTATACTCGGCCAATCCAGCGCCGCTCATCCCATATCGCTTTCAGCGATACCAGATTGCGCCGGTCAAAAACATTTTTCGCGGCAGCCGCGAGTTTTCCTTTGCTCAAGTTGTGATAGGCATCGCTCACGTTCACCGCGACATTCTGCAGTACGCTCGGGTCGCGGTAGCAGTCGATCATGCAGCGGGTGCAGCCGTCGCGGATCAGTTTGGACGAATCAAATTCGTAAATGCTGCACATCGGTTCTTCCCAGTAATGGCAGCGGTAAAGATTCAGGTTCCAGTCGAGATAGAAATACTTGTGGCCGCCGAGGCAGCCGAACTGTTCTGGCTCGCCGCGCAGATGGCTCTGCATGTCGTCGAGGGAAGCGATGGGGTTTTCCACTTGCACGTCGCCCTTGCGTTTGATGGCTTTGATCTTGTCGAAAATCTTGATCAGGTCTTCCGCCTTGTGGTCCACCAGCTTGGAATCGCTGAAGCTCAGGTAGCTCGAACCCAGCTTGGTCAGCGGGTAGCTGAAGGTGCAGCGGCTGAAGCCCAGCTCGCACAGAAAGGCGGGCAGTTTGTCGTAGTCGTCAATCAAGTGGCTGACGGTGATGCTGGCGGTGCTCTGGATTCCCAGCAGCTTGAGGATCCGGTTGGCGTCCTTGATCTTCTGGCAGACCTTGGGCAGCCCGCGATTTTTCTCATGCTTGGTGGCGTCGTGTGCGTCCACCGACATGACCACGCTGCTGAGACCGTCGGAGACCAGATCGCGGATATCCTGTTCGTCCCACAGCGAACCATTGGTGCAGATCATCGGGTGGATACCGGCAGCAGCCGCGTAACGCACCATCGGGCGCAGGTCCTTATGCACCAGCGGCTCGCCACCGACAAACACCATGTAGCCTATGTGGTTGCGGACGGCGATGTCAATCACCTCGCACGCCTCCTGCAGCGTGACACTGCGGCGCTGTTTGGGATCGAAGCGGTCCACAGCGAAGTTGCAGAAATCGCACTTGGCGTTGCAGACATTGGTGATGGCGAACTGGATTTGGCCAGGGCCACCGTGGTTCAAAATACCGGCAAAAAAACCGGACTTGCTTTTTTTTGCAGCGCCGCCTGGTACCAGCCTGGAATCTATAGCCATGGGTTCACCGTATATGAGGCGCCGCCAGCGGCGCTTACTCACGGCTAGACATGGTTTATTACCGGGAGTTCATGGCCTAAACTTATTGCCCTTAAATACAGTGCAACATCCCAAATAGAGGAGTTTTTTTGCTGCCAGGGATTATTGATCCAGTTTAATTGGTCGTCGCTTGCAAAGCCGCATTACATTAATTTAATTCAAGCATGATGATAAACGCGAAGTTGAATCCAGCCCGCTCGACGGCGCGCAACACATACCAGCATGTGAAAATTGAAATGGCTCTGGCCGGCGTGAAACTCATCAAACACAAGCGGCAGGCGATTTAACTCTCGCCTCCCGATTTCAGCCAAGGCGCGCCGGAAAGACTGGACATACATTTGTCGTCTGTGGAACCGGGTAATTATTCGCGGCATGATTCGGCGTTGGGATTTTTCGCAGTGATCATCGGCGCCGGACGTTGGCTGGAATTGCGGCTGCCGATGCCGCATAACAAGCTGCCCGGCTGGATCTGGCCTCTTGCTCTTGCGATGGCCGGGCTGGTACTGCTGTTTTACCGCGAAGTCTGAGCCGGCTCGCCGCTTTCGTCGTCAAATTTCTCCGGCGGCGGGTTGCCATCGTAGACCAGGAACCTGCGGTGCTGCAGGTAGGCGTCGCGCAGAAATACATAGCGGTCGAGCGCCGCCTCGTCCACGATCTGCAAGCTGCTGGCGGCGCGCGCGCGCGCATCGATCACCCCCAGAACACCGAGTGGAAATGTGATGACTAAGCTGCTGACGTAGAATAAACCATTGGTTACCGCACTCATCGCCAGGCCGGGACTGTCGCGCACGGTATTAGGCCCCAATAGCGGCAACACCAGATAAGGACCTTGCGATGCGCCGTAAACTCCCAGTGTCTGTCCCAAATCTTCCTCGTGCGGCGGCAGACCTACCTTGCTCGCCACATCCACCAGACCCAATGCGCCCACCGTGCTGTTGAGCAGAAAGCGGCTGGTGTCGGCAAAACCCTGCTTGAGTTTGCCCTGGAAAAAATCGTTGAGAATGGTATTAAAGTAACCAACATTGTCAAAAAAATTGGAAACCGAGTTGCGCAGCGGCTCGGGCGTGACTTTTACATAACCCGTGGCAACCGGCTTGATGACCGCGCGGTCCAGAGTATCATTGAACTTGTAGATGCTGCGGTTCACCCCTTCATAAGGGTCGCCGTTGTCATCGCCTTTAGGAGTGCTGGCGCAGCCCGACATCAGCAACGCGGCAAGCGTCAGCCAGACTGCGTTATTATTTTTTCCGGCCGTGCGGGCCGTGGTTGATTTGAATTCCATCGCTCCACTCCAGTAATTAGTTTTTTTCTGGACGCGCTCGCCGCTTATTTTTTAGGCTCGCCGGATTTGGAATACTGCGCAATCTGTCCTTGCATTTTGGTGATCAGGACATCGCCGCCCTGGTCGCGCAGGATATTGCCATATTCCGAACGCTTGATCGCCAGATCGCTCACGCCATCCACGATGATATTGATGATACGCCAGTTGCCGTCCTTGCGGCGCAGCACATAATCGAAGCGTATTTTTTCGCCATTCGGTGTGGAAAGCAAAGTATGCACCAGCGCATCACGGTTGCCGGTGGCCTCTTCGGAAAGCGCCTTGAAGCTCTCGCCCGAATAACCGTCAAAGCGATAGGCGTAAGTGGCCATGCTGAGTTTGCCGAATGTGTCCACATAGGATTTTTTCTGCGCGTCGGAGAGCTTTTCCCAATAACGGCCGGCGGCAAACTGCGCGATGCCGGCCAGATCATGGCTTTCCTCAATCGCCGGCGCGAGTTTTTTGTAGCGGCCTTCGTAGCCCAATTTTTGCGCATCCGCCATCACCGAAATCAGCGTGGCCTGGAAACGCTCGATCACCGCCGTGGCGTTGTCGGGCGCGGCGGCCGCATAAGCCGGAGTAGCCAAGTTTACCAGCAGCAGCCCTGCGGTCAGAAACAGCGTAATCGCGGTCAAGGGCATATTTCGGGCTGGTATGCGCTCGTAAACGCGGCCTTTCCAGCGCGAGCGCTCGCCGCGGAAATAACGCCACGCCGAATCCCAGGTCATGACCAGATAAAGTATGGCAACGAACGGCAGACTTAAAGCCCACAGCGGTGATCTGCCGTAAAATCCGAGTATAGGCAAATAAGACAAGGTCATAACAGTCAGTGCAATTGCCGCGACAATTTGTATCAGCGGAGCGGCCGCAACCAAACCGGCGGCAGGCACGGCAAAAGCCAGCGCCATCAGCGCGCTGCAAAGCAGCAGCAGGACCATTGAGTAATGCAATTGCGTGAAAGCGGTTCGAGTCACCATGTTCCAGATCTGTCTCAATTGTTGGTAGGGACGGATGCTTTGCGCCGAATGCGTGAGGCCGATCCAGGTTTTATGTCCCGCCAGCTTGATGCGTTTGGCGAGCGCGCAATCGTCTATCAGTTCGTCCTTGATCGCCGCAAAACCGCCGATTTCTTCCAGCGCCTGATTTTTAAGCAGGATGCAGCCGCCTGCCGCCGCCGCCACGCCGCGATATTCCGAGTTAGACAGCCGGAACGGATAAAGCATTTTAAAAAAATATACAAAAGCCGGCATCAACAGTTTTTCCCAGAAATTAGTCATGGTGGGCGCCGCCATCAATGAAACCAGCGCCGCATTGTGCTTTTGCATGTGCTCGCGCAAGGCTGCAATCAAGCCTGGCCTGAGTTCGATGTCGGCATCCAGCAGCATCAACAGCGGAGTCGTAACCTGCTGGCGCCCCTGCTCCAGCGTCCAAAGTTTTCCGCTCCAGCCGCCGGCCAACGCTTGGCCCTCAATCAACTTTAGTCCAGAGAACACGGCTTTCTTTACCAGCGCCGCAGTGGCGTCCGTGGATTGATCGTTTACAACAATTACGGAGA
>JBOIFQ010000243.1:0-5989 GCA_050741655.1 Burkholderiales bacterium
GTTGCGATCAATGGCGTCCAGCGACAAGCGGATGGCACGCACCATGAGCGGAAACCCCATGATAGCGCTGGCAATCGCGGCACCGGTCCATTTGAAAGCGACGACTATGCCGAACCATTGTTCCAGCAAGGAACCCAGAAGGCCGCGCCGGCCCAGCAGCAGCAGCAGCAGGAATCCAACCACCACCGGTGGCAGCACCAGCGGCAGATGCACCAGCGCATCGAAAAAACTTTTTCCCGGAAAATTGCCGCGCGCGAGCACGTAGGCGACGGCGATAGCAAATGGCAGACTGACGACAACGCTCCAGAGCGCCACGCGCAGGCTGAGCTGCAGTATCTCCCACTCTTCAGGCGTCAAACCAAGCATGGCGCTAGTTTGCCATGTCAAACCCGTATTTGTCCCAGGTCTTGCGCGCGGCGGGCGAACTCAAAAAATCCAGGAAAACGCGCGCCGTCGCGGATGAGCTCACCGCCGCCGCCGGATAGACAATCGGCGGATGGGTATGCGCGGGAAATTCCGCGACGATGCGGACTTTCTTTTCAATCAAGGCGTCGGTGCGGTACACGATGCCTAGCGGCGCCTCGCCGCGCGCCACCAGCGCCAGCGCGGCCCTGACGTTGTCGGTGGCGGCAACTTGCTTGGCAACCGAAACCCACACGCCCAATTTTTCCAGCGCCGCGCGGCCGTATTTACCGGCCGGAACATTTTCGGGATTCGCCATCGCCAAACGCCCATCGCCGAGCAATTGCGCCAGAGGAAAACTGGGGCGGATTTCCGTTGCAACTTTGCTGTCACCGGGGGCAATCAGCACCAGATGGTTATGCAGCAGATTGATGCGGGTAGCGGGGACAATCAGCTGGCGCGCCGCCAGGTAATCCATCCAATCCTGATCGGCGGAAATAAAAATATCCGCCGGCGCGCCCTGCTCGATTTGCCGTGCCAGCGTGGGGCTCGCGGCATAAACCGCCAGCACTTTATTGCCGCTGCCGGATTGATACTGAACGATGAGTGCGTCGAGCGCATCCTTGAGGCTGGCCGCCGCGAAGGCAGTGATGTTTTCAGCGGCGCAGAACGGGGTGGCAACCACGCAACACATTGCGGCCAGCCAATTGCACAGCCATTTCAGAACACAACGGTGTCGCGGCAAATGTGTCCCGGTGATGTTGGTAGGCGCGATTGGACTCGAACCAACGACCCCCACCATGTCAAGGTGGTGCTCTAACCAGCTGAGCTACGCGCCTAAAGGAACCTCTGATTCCTGCGGCATTCTAGCCGAAACAGCCTGCCGCTTCAAACGGATCAATCCGTGGCGATGGAATCAGAAGATTTGGTTTTCATCATTCTCCAAACCATCCACGCGCCGAGCACAACCGAGCCCCACATCACCAGAAACGCCATCAGGCGCGTGAATGAGCCCAGCCGCGTATCCCACGCCAGCAGATGCAGCTTCGGCAGCATGTAATGCCAGTCGTGAATAATGTCGCTGCCCCACCCCACCAGCGGCAATTCCTGCGCGCGCGCATCCGCCATGTAAGTCGCGACGTTGTAGAAATTGGTGCCTAGCCATGCGCCGCACACAGAAAGCGCGAAATAATCCGGCTGGCGCAAAAACATGAGCGCGGAAATAATGGGCGCGGCCAGCTGCAGCAGCGTGCCGCCCGCCACCATCAGAAATTCGAATCCAAAAAAACGCAACAGCAGATGCCCGGCTTCGTGGATGCCCAGATTCAAGCCGCCGAACAAACTGGAGTAAAGCGGATCGCGCAGATGTTCAATCCCGATCCAGCCCAGCCACAATAGCAATAACGCGCGCCCGTACCACACGCGCCCCGCGCACCAAGTTTCGATTTTATCGCGCCAGGAAATTTTTTCTATGTACTGCAGCATCTCGGCTTGCGGTAGCGCGTTTTCCTGTTTGAGCGCCGCTTCCACCTTGGCATAAACCGCACCGCAGTGCGGGCATTCGGTTTCAGGCGCGGTGTCGGCGGGTTTTCTTTGATAACCGCATTTGACGCAGAGTTTTTCTAGGGACATGGGCCAGACAACGCGCTATAACTGTGCAAGCAATTTTTCGTATTCACTGTGAGGGCCGATCCAAAACCAAATAACCGCGCCTTCACGCAGCACACCCAACGCGCGCCAGTTCAGGTCTATACGCACCGAATAAATTGGAAGTGTGTTGTGAACTTTTTTGAACCGGAGAGACGGGTGCCTGGGATTCTCCGCCAGAGACGATATGTAGCGCGGGCTTTCGCCTGAATGGCTTCAGGAGCAGCTGCGAAAAGTTGACGGAACTTCTGAGTGGTTTCCGACCGCACCGGCTCTAGAGGGGTTGGGTACGTCCAGCCAGATATTCAGTCAGGGCTTCTTCAGAAAGCTTCGCCAACGCATCCTGCGACTTGGCAAAGGACTCCGACCAACGGCGTTCTGAAGCAAGCTCCTCCAACAGCATAGCCGCCAATGCGTCCTGTTCGGGCCCGGAAAGCTTGGCTACTTCGCTTAACGCTTTCTCAAGTAGTTGTGTCATGGTGACGCTCCAGGAATCTGAACTTTAATTTTACCTCATACGACATGCGCGGTCTAACATCGCGCCAGCCTGTGCGCTACAGCGCGGGCATTTGGCGCAGACCTTCACTTGTTCACTCGTTCACCCGTTCACTGATTCACTTTTTTGTTTTTACCCACCATATCTTGCGGCTTGACCCATTTATCAAACTGCTCGGCGCTGACAAAACCGAGCGTGACTGCCGCCGCGCGCAGGCTGGTTCCTTCCTGGTGCGCTTTCTTGGCGATCAGCGCTGCTTTGTCGTAACCGATGTGCGGGTTCAATGCGGTGACCAGCATCAGCGAGTCATTGAGCAGTTCAGCAATGCGTTTGCGATTGGCTTCGATTCCTGCCGCGCAGTTGTCATTGAAGCTCAAGGCGCCATCCGCCAGCAGACGCACGCTCTGCAGGAAGTTATGGATGATGAGCGGTTTGTACACGTTGAGCTCGAAGTTGCCCGAAGCGCCGCCGATGTTTATGGCCACGTCATTACCGAACACCTGCGCGCACAGCATGGTCATGGCTTCGGATTGGGTAGGGTTCACTTTTCCCGGCATGATGGAACTGCCCGGCTCGTTCTCGGGAATTTTCAACTCGCCGATGCCGCTGCGCGGGCCGCTCGCCAGCCAGCGCACATCGTTGGCGATTTTGCTGAGCGAGGCGGCCAGCGTTTTCAGCGCGCCATGCGCGTGCACCAAGGCATCGTTGCTGGCCAGCGCTTCGAATTTGTTGGGCGCAGAAACAAAAGGCAGATCCGCTTCCTGCGCGAGTTCCCTGGCGACACGAGTGGCGAATTCGGGATGCGCATTCAATCCGGTGCCGACCGCGGTGCCGCCCAGCGCAAGTTCGTACAAATGCGGCAGCGCCGCTTCCATATGCGCCAGGCCGTGATCAAGCTGCGACACATAAGCGGAAAATTCCTGCCCCAGCGTCAACGGCGTGGCATCCTGCAAATGCGTGCGCCCGATTTTCACAATGGCGTCGAATTCTTCTGCTTTTTTGTTCAAGGTGTCGCGCAGCTTCTGGATGGCGGGAATCAGGCGATTCACCAAGGCCTGCGCCGCCGCCACATGCATCGCGGTGGGAAACACATCGTTCGACGATTGCCCCTTGTTCACCTCGTCGTTGGGATGCACCCGGCGTTTTTCGCCGCGCTCGCCGCCCAGGATTTCCGAGGCGCGGTTCGCCAGCACCTCGTTCACGTTCATATTGGTCTGCGTGCCCGAGCCGGTCTGCCACACCACCAGCGGAAATTCCTCGTCGTGGCGGCCTTCGATGACTTCATCCGCCGCGGCGATGATGGCTTCGGCTTTTTTAGCGTCGAGCAGCTTAAGCTCAAGGTTGACCTTGGCGCAGCAGCGCTTCACCAAAGCCAGCGCATGAATCAGATCCGGCGGCATGCGCTCACCGGAAATCCTGAAATTCTGCAGGCTGCGTTGTGTCTGTGCGCCCCACAGCCGATCCGCTGGAACCTGAATTTCACCAAACGAATCGCGCTCGATGCGGAATTTGCTCATTGTTTCCCCCGGCCATGCGGCAAATTGAATTATAGCTGTTCAAGTAAGCAAAAGTTACCTTGTCATCGCGAGGCGCGCCGGAACATCCTTTTGCCGTCTTTGCGAGAAGGCCTTTCGGCTATGCTCAGGACAGGCTCCGCCGACGAGGCAATCTCAAAAACGAGATCGCTTCGCGTTGCTCGCGATGACAAAAGGCCGTCTTTGCGAGGAGGCATCGCCGACGAAGCAATCTCATTCTCACGTCCAAAGCAAGATTGCTTCGCATCCGCTCGCAATGACCCCATAATACCGCATGCTCAAACGCTGCCCCTGGGGCGAAATCAACGCTTTGCAAATGGCTTATCACGACGCCGAGTGGGGCGTCCCTCTGCACGATGAAAACCAACTGTTCGAATTCCTGATCCTGGAAGGCGCGCAGGCGGGCTTGAGCTGGGACACCATATTGCAGAAGCGCGAAAATTACCGCAAGGCGTTCGACGGCTTCGATCCGAAAAAAGTGGCGCGCTACGACCAAAAGAAAATAGCGCAGCTGTTAAAAAATCCAGGGATTGTCAGAAACAGACTGAAAATCGAAGCGGCAGTGATAAACGCCCGCGCTTTTCTCGAAGTGCAAAAGGAATTCGGCAGTTTCGATACTTACATCTGGAGTTTCGTTGGCGGCAAGCCCAAACAAAACGCCTGGCGCACGATGCAGGAACTCCCCGCCTCAACCCGCGAATCCGAGGCCATGAGCAAAGACCTCAAACAGCGCGGCTTCAAATTCGTCGGCGGCACGATTTGCTATGCCCTCATGCAGGCGACGGGAATGGTCAACGACCATCTCACGAGTTGTTTTCGGCATCGCGAATTAAAGAAAGCACGATGACTACAACAAACGCTGGAATTCCTCGCGGGTAAGCTCGCAATCACGCAAGATTTTTGCAAGAAGGCCAGGGCCTATGGTCTCGTTAGAGTGCGCCGGCACAACAGTTGTGCGCCCATCGGAATGCCGGACAAAGTGATGGCTGCCCTTTATTCGAATAACGCTGAAACCAGCCTTGGCGAGAGCGGCAAGAAGTCGCTTGCCTGTCAAGCTGGGCAGTACCGTCATGCGGCTATGGTGACGCGCTGGATCCCAACAAAATCCAGGTTTTCGTCACCCTTGCCCTCCACTTCCAGACAAAGTTTGATAGCTTCCTGAATGCGTTGCATGAGTTCATCGAGGGATTTTGCCTGAGTATGGCAGCCATGTAGCGCCGGCACCGAGGCAACATAAAAACCTTTGCTGTCTCGCTCAACCACAACATCAAATTGTTTTTGCATTAAATCACCTAGCCGACTTTAATTACGGATAACAGGTACCACATTTGCACAACATAATGCGCTTGGCGCAAATGATGGTCAACAATGGTAATAGACAACCGCGTCTGCGGCAACTTCATGCAGGCGACGGGAATGGTCAACGACCATCTCACGAGTTGTTTCCGGCATCGCGAATTGGGTTAAAAGAATTCGACTTGCCACGTCATTCCGCAAGCAGTTCAATCCGCACTGAGCAAATACTGCCAGTACCGGAGGTGCCATTAAGCCACGGTACGCTTGCGCTGCGTCCGGCCTGTACGCGCAGTCAGACCAGAAGGCTTTTCCACAAACCGGCCTGCGACATATTTTTGCAGCACGCTTGCCATGAGCGTTTGGTAGGGCATGCCTTCCTCCACGGCTCGCGCCCGGATGCCAGCAAGCGCTTGCGTAGGGAGCCGAATATTCACGCGCTGCTGTTTGCTGAGGGTCGCGCGCGCATATTCGCGGTAACGTTTTAATGCGGCCTCGGTGGTAATGACTGACTTCAGTTTGCCTTTCTCGAAGGCCGAAACAACACTGCGCTCCTCGCGATCAAGTTTTTTCATGGTTTACCTCGCTTTCCGTATTCCCGCGTTGCCTTTCGGCT
>JBOIFQ010000244.1:0-12323 GCA_050741655.1 Burkholderiales bacterium
CCGAGTAGCCGTGCGCGGCGAACAGCCGCGACGCCGCATCGAGAACCGCCTCGAGGCGGTTGTCTGAACGCGTGGCACGCAGGGGCGGGGCGGGAGGCATCTCGGCATAAAACAAATGATTGTTTGCTTTATACACGACAGTACCGCACCCTGTCAACCGGGCGGCACGCACGCTCGGCCCGGAGCCGAGCCGGGCTCATCCCGACGTCGCCGAGATTGTGGAGGTAGGCCAGCTGGTGTGGCCTCGAAAGATCTTTTGCTGAAATAGCATCTGCCCCCTTGATGGTGCCCGGATTTATCCCTGTCGAGGAGCCAAGCAGGGCTCGAACACCCTGGTAGGAGCATCATTAAGGTTTCTCGCCGGTGTCCGGTTTTGGCCGGGTTCAGCCTCGTAGATACGAATTAGAGCCGGCTTGGTCAGGCTATCGGTTCAGGTTGAACCACTACAAATTATTTTCCAGCGGTTTTCGCCCTCGTGTTTTTTCTTTGTCCAATCTGTTCCAGCACCTGCTTTTTTTCCGCGTCGGAGTAATTTCCCCACAAAGTGATTTCCTCGATGTTGCGATAACAGCCCAGGCATAACTGGGTTTCTTCATCCAGCACGCATTGATTGATGCAGGGCGAGGGAACATTATCCGCCATCGCTAAACCCGCTTGGCGAGCAGGGCGCGTGATACCTTGGATACCGGTGAGCGGCCGAGGTAATCGGAAATGAATTTGCCGGCGTCTATCAGCTGGTCGAGGTCAACTCCGGTTTCAATACCCAATCCATTCAGCATATATAAAACGTCTTCGCTGGCGACATTGCCGGTGGCGCCTTTGGCGTAAGGGCAGCCGCCGAGTCCGGCCACCGAGCTGTCGAAAACCGCAACGCCGCATTCCAGCGCGGCATAAACATTCGCCAGCGCCTGGCCGTAGGTATCGTGAAAATGTCCCGCGAGATTTTCCAGCGGCACGCGCGCGGCGACGGTTTCCAGCAACGCTTTGGTTTTGCCCGGAGTGCCGGTGCCTATGGTGTCGCCCAGCGAAACTTCGTAACAGCCCATGCCGTGAAGCAGGAATGCGGCATCCGCCACCTTATCCGCGGCCACCTCGCCCTCGTAAGGGCAGCCGAGCACGCATGAGATGTAGCCGCGCACGCGGAGTTTTTTTTCCAGCGCCGCGGCGCACACTGCGCTCAAGCGCTCCAGCCCTTCGGCGATTGAGCAATTGGTATTTTTTTGCGAGAAAGTTTCCGATGCCGCGCTGAATACCGCGATTTCCTCCGCGCCGGCGGCGAGCGCCGCTTCCAGGCCTTTCATATTTGGAACCAGCACCGGGTAACTCACGCCGGATTTACGCTTGATTCCAGCCACGACTTGCGCGCTGTCCGCCATTTGCGGCACCCATTTCGGCGCTACGAAGCTGCCGGCTTCCACTACCGGCAAACCGGCATCGGCCAAACGCTCGATAAGTTCGATCTTGATGGCGGCGGGAACGGGGGCGGCTTCGTTCTGCAAACCGTCGCGCGGGCCCACCTCGACCATTTTTATCCGTTGCGGCAAATTCATTCGCCGGCCCCGGCAGTCTCAAAAACAATCAGTTCCGCACCTTCGTTCACTTGCGCGCCCTTGACGTAGTTTACCTGTTGTACCTTGCCCTTGACCGGCGCGCTGATGGTATGCTCCATTTTCATCGCTTCCAGTATCATCAGCGCCGCGCCGCGCTCCACGTCATCGCCTGCTTTGACCATGACCTCGATTATTCTACCGGACATGGGCGCGGTGAGATTGCCGTCGCCGGCTTCCTGCTCCATCGCCTGCGCCAGCGGATCATGCGCAATCAAGTTGTGGATACCGCCCGCGTAGAGCACGCTGATGAGATGAGGCTGACGCACCACGGTGGCATGAACACGCAAACCATCGAGCGTGGCGGCGAGTTCGCCGTTTTCATTCAGCTCGGCGCTGGCATTAATCGTGACGTCCGGCAGTTCCAGCAGGTAATGATGGTTGCGGTAATGCGCGATTACTGTGCGCAAAATATCTCCGTCACGGAAATACAGAGTGTGATGGTTATCCAGATTGAGCCGCCAGCCGGCAGTCTCATTCCACGGCGAACAGGGTTCGCTGGAAGCAGCCGCTGTTCTGTGCGCGGCATGTTCCACCCGCAGCAATTCGCTCAGTGCGGCGAGCGCCAGTATCGGGTTGGATGCCGGCGCTGGCGCGGGGATCAACTCGGCGCGATGGCGTTCGATCAAGCCGGTGTCGAGTTGCGCCTGCGCAAACGCCGGATGGTTGACGATGCGCGCGAGGAATTGCAGATTGGTGGTGAGGCCGGCGATTTGAACATTTTTCAGCGCGGTGTGCATGCGCTGCAACGCGGCAGCGCGCGTCTGGTCCCAGACGATGAGCTTGGCCAGCAGCGGGTCGTAATGAATGCCGATGGCATCGCCCTGGCGCACGCCGCTGTCAATCCTCAGCTGCGCATTTTCCCGCGGCGTGCGCAGATGCACGATGCTGCCGGTGGCGGGCAGGAAGTCGCGCGCTGGATCTTCGGCGTAAATGCGCGCCTCGATGGCGTGGCCGTTAAGGGTGATTTGATTTTGCTTGAGCGGCAAAGGTTCGCCGTTCGCCACGCGCAACTGCCAATCGACCAGGTCCAGCCCGGTAATCATTTCCGTGACCGGATGTTCGACTTGCAAGCGCGTATTCATTTCCATGAAATAAAAAGCGTCGTTCGCGTCCACGATGAATTCCACCGTGCCGGCGCCCACATAGCCGATGGCGCGCGCGCAGGCGATGGCGGCCTCGGTCATTTGCTTGCGGCGAGATGCGCTCATGCCGGGAGCAGGCGCTTCTTCCAGTACTTTCTGATGGCGGCGCTGCACCGAGCAATCGCGCTCGAACAAATGCACCGCATTGTCCTGCGTGTCGGCGAATATCTGGACTTCGATGTGGCGCGGCTTGACCAGATATTTTTCGATCAGCAATTGATCGTCGCCGAAAGCCGAAGCCGCTTCGCGTTTGGCGGAAGCAATGGCGTCCGCCAGTTGCGCGGCGCTGTCCACGATGCGCATGCCTTTGCCGCCGCCGCCGCTGCTGGCTTTGATTAAAACCGGATAGCCGATTTTTTCCGCTGCGCGCGTGAGAGTTTTTAACTCCTGATCCGCGCCGTGATAACCGGGCACCAGCGGCACGCCGGCTTGCGCCATGATTTCCTTGGCCGCGCTTTTGGAACCCATGGCGCGAATCGCGGCAGCGGGCGGGCCGATGAAGATCAAGCCCGCAGCCGCGCAGGCTTGAGCAAATTCGGCGTTCTCGGAAAGAAACCCATAACCCGGATGAATCGCCTGCGCGCCGGTTTTTTTCGCCGCTGCGACTATGCGCCCGATGTTGAGATAGCTTTCGCGCGCGGGAGCGGGCCCGATTAAAACCGCTTCATCGCACTCCGCGACATGCCGCGCATTCAAATCCGCTTCCGAATACACCGCCACCGTGCGTATGCCGAGGTGCTGCGCGGTGCGCGCGATGCGGCAGGCGATTTCGCCGCGATTGGCGATGAGGATTTTGCTAAACATTTGATAAAGCTTTCACCGCGAAGGACGCCAAGGACGCAAGGGTAAACATCTTTATTTTGTTTTCTGTTTGGGTTTGTTTTTCTTGGCGCTCTTGGCGTCCTTGGCGGTTAATGGATTTACCCACGCCGGCATGCGTTTTTCCAGAAAAGCGGCCACGCCTTCGCGGCCTTCCTTGCTGGCGCGGATGGCGGCGATGCCGCGCGCGGTTTTTTCCATCAGCTGCTGGTCAACCGGAGAATGAGCAACGGTGGCGATCATCTGTTTCGCCGCGCCGATGGCGAGCGGGCCGCCCGCCAGCAACTGCTGGAGAAAGTGGATTATGGTTTCATCCAGAGTTTCGATTTCAGCGAACTCATGTATCAGCCCGATGCGGTAAGCAGCGCCGGCATCGAAGCGCTCGGCAGTGAGAAAATAGCGGCGCGCGTGGCGCTCGCCGATGGCGGCGATCACATACGGGCTGATGACCGCGGGAATCAGACCCAGCCGCACTTCGGACAGCGAGAACACCGCGTCGCGCGTGCCGATGGCGATGTCGCAGGCGGCGACCAAGCCCACGCCGCCGCCAAACGCCGGGCCGTGCACGCGCGCGATGGTGGGTTTGCCGAGGGTGTTGAGCGTCAGCATGAGTTCGGCGAAAGCCAGCGCATCCTTGATGTTATCGGCTTCGGAATAACGCGCCATGCGTTTCATCCAGTTGAGATCCGCGCCTGCGCAAAAACTCTTGCCGCTGCCGGCCAGCACCAGCGCGCGCACCTTGGGGTCGGCGTTGAGCGTGCGCAGCTCGCGCGTGAGTCTGGCGATGAGATGCTCGTCGAACGCGTTGTGCACCTCGGGACGGTTCAAGGTCACGAGCGCGACGCCGTGCGCGTTAATCGAAGTCAATACCGTTTCATCATTCATGATCACATCCTGAAAACGCCGAATCTGGTTTTTTCAACCGGCGCGTTGAGGCTGGCCGAAAGCGCCAGCCCCAGCACCGTGCGCGTATCGGCGGGCACTATCACGCCGTCGTCCCACAGCCGCGCGCTGGCGTAGTAGGGATGCGACTGGTGCTCGAACTGATCCAGGGTGGGTTTTTTGAACGCCGCTTCTTCTTCCACACTCCATTTGCCGCCGCCGGCTTCGATGCCGTCGCGTTTCACTTGCGCCAGCACGCTTGCCGCCTGTTCTCCGCCCATCACCGAAATGCGCGCGTTCGGCCACATCCACAAAAAGCGCGGATTATAGCCGCGCCCGCACATGCCGTAATTGCCGGCGCCGAAACTGCCGCCGATTATGACGGTGAACTTGGGCACTTTGGCGCATGCCACCGCCGTCACCATTTTCGCGCCGTCGCGCGCGATGCCGCCGGCTTCGTATTTCTTGCCGACCATGAAGCCGGAGATGTTCTGCAGAAACACCAGCGGAATGCCGCGCTGACAGCAGAGCTCGATGAAATGCGTGGCTTTCAGCGCCGATTCGGAATACAGGATCCCGTTGTTGGCGAGTATCCCGGCCGGATAGCCGTGAATATGCGCGAAGCCGGTGACAACAGTGGTGGCATAGAGCTGCTTGAATTCGTCGAATTCGCTGCCATCCACCAGGCGCGCGATTACTTCGCGCGCATCATAAGGCTTGCGTAAATCGGTGGGGATCACGCCGTTTAATTCCTGTGCGTCGTACAGCGGCGCGCGCGCCTCGCGCAGATCGAGGCTGATGGATTTGCGCCGGTTGAAATTGGCGGCAATGCGCCGCGCCAGCCCCAGCGCATGCGCGTCGTTCAGGGCGTAATGATCGGCCACGCCAGAAATGCGCGCATGCACGTCGGCGCCGCCCAGTTCTTCCGCGCTCACCACTTCACCGATGGCGGCTTTCACCAGCGGCGGCCCGCCGAGAAAAATCGTGCCTTGATTTTTTACGATTATGGTTTCATCCGACATCGCCGGCATGTAAGCGCCGCCCGCGGTGCAGGAACCCATCACCACCGCGATTTGCGGAATGCCCGCCGCCGACATATTGGCCTGGTTATAAAAAATATGCCCGAAGTGCTCGCGGTCGGGAAACACGTTATCCTGGAGCGGCAAATAAGCACCGCCCGAATCCACCAGATAAATACAGGGAAGATTGTTTTGCTGCGCGATTTCCTGCGCGCGCAAATGTTTTTTCACCGTCATCGGGAAATAAGTGCCGCCTTTCACCGTGGCGTCGTTGGCGATGATCATGCACTCCATACCGGACACGCGGCCGATGCCGGCGATGAGGCTCGCGCACGGCACTTGATTGTCGTACATATTCCAGGCCGCGAGTTGTCCGATTTCCAGAAACGGCGAGCCGGGGTCGAGCAGGGCGCGGATACGTTCGCGCGGCAGAAGTTTTCCGCGCGCTATGTGTTTTTGCCGTGCCGCTTCACCGCCGCCCAAAGCGACTTGCGCCGCTTTTTCGCGCAAATCGGCGACCAGCGCGCGCATGGCTTCGGCGTTGGCCAGGAACTCGGCGCCACTGGTGTTGAGTTTTGTTTTGAGCGCGTTCATGGCACTACCAGCCACCGGCGAGCCATTGCTCCACTTGCTCCAAACGGTCAAAGCCCCAGAACGGCTCATTGTCTATCACGATGTAAGGCGAGCCGAACACGCCGCGCGCAATGGATTGCTCGACTTCGGTTTTAAGTTTTTCCTTGACCACCGCGTCATTGATCGCGGCGCGCACTTCAGCGGCGTTCAGTCCGAACTTTTCCGCGACCTTGACCGCGTCATCGGGATTGGAGATATTGATATCGTCAACAAAGTAAGCGTGGAAAAACGCTTGCGCCAGTTTCCTGGCTTGCGCCGGATTTCTTGCGTTGAGCCAGTAAAAAGCGCGCGCCGGGGCTTGCGACGCAATCGGGAAAACGCTCGGAAGTGTAAAAGGAATCTGGTGCAGCCGCGCGCTGCGCGCCATGTCGTGCTTGGAATAATCACCCTTGAGCGGCACCATGGGCAACGGCTGAGCGCCAGTAACCTTCAGTACCGCGCCCAGCAAAACTGGGCGCCAAATCGCTTCGCGCCGGTATTTTCCCGCGAGCGCGTCAATTTTGGTGCTGGCGAAATAACCGTAAGGCGACGAAAAGTCAAAATAAAAATCAATCGGTGCCGGCATGCGTCACTCCTCGGTTCGATTTGCGCCGCGGATTTGCTCGTGGTGGCTGGCGAGAAGCATATCAAATGCGCACGTAGGTCACGCTGTGATGCGAGAACAGCTTGCCGCGCCGGTCGTGGCATTCGGCGACGCCGTAAATGATACGCTTGCCGAGCTTGAGGATGCGCGCCGTGCAGTACACCGTCTCGCGGCGCGCGGCGTTGAGGAAAGCGGTGTTCAGCTCGGAGGTTACGGCGTCATGCTCCAAGCCGATGTGGCGCTTGATCGCCAGCCACATGGCGCAATCGGCCGCCGCCATGAGCGCGGGACCGTTCACCGTTCCACCCGGACGCTCCAGCGCGCGGCGAAAGGGTATCGCGATGGTGCACTCGGCGTTGCTTACCGAAACCAGCTGAAAGCCGTAAACATTGATGAAGCGCGCGCGCGCGAGCAATTGCGTCAGCGCGCGCTTTGACACTTTTCCGCTCATGCGATCTCGATAGCCATCGCAGTGGCTTCGCCGCCCCCGATGCACAGTGACGCCACGCCACGCTTGCCGCCGTATTTGCGCAAGGCGCCGATCAGCGTCACCAGAATGCGCGCGCCGGAGGCGCCGATGGGATGGCCCAAAGCGCACGCGCCGCCGTGCACATTCACTTTCTCGTGCGGCAGTTTGTGTTCCTTCATCGCCACCATGGTGACCACCGCGAACGCTTCGTTGATTTCATAGAGGTCAACTTGGTCAGCGCTCCAGCCGGTCTGGTCGAAGAGTTTTTGCATGGCGCCGACCGGCGCGGTGGTGAACCAGCCCGGCTCCTGCGCATGAGTGGCGTGGCCGATAATGATAGCGAGCGGTTGCAAACCGCGCTGGTCAGCAATCGAACGGCGCATCAGCACCAGTGCCGCAGCGCCGTCGGAAATCGAACTGGAATTCGCCGCCGTCACCGTGCCGTCTTTTCTGAATGCCGGTTTGAGAGCCGGGATTTTTTCCAGGTTGGCCTTGAACGGCTGCTCGTCGATTTCAACGAAACGTTCTTCCTTGCCGGCCTTGATGGACAGGGGCGCGATTTCCCAGGCGAACCAGCCCTGCCGGTTGGCGGCTTGCGCGCGCTGTAATGAAGTTATTGCAAACTGGTCTTGTGCTTCGCGCGTGAAGTTGAATTTGGCGGCGCAGTCCTCAGCGAAGCTGCCCATCAGCCGTCCTTTGTCGTAAGCATCTTCCAGCCCGTCCAAAAACATGTGATCGATGATCTGACCGTGGCCCATGCGGTAACCGCCGCGCGCCTTGGGCAAAAGATACGGTGCGTTGCTCATGGATTCCATGCCGCCGGCGACCATGATGTCGTTGGTTCCGGCGAGCAGCAGATCATTGGCCAGCATCGCTGCTTTCATTCCCGAGCCGCACATTTTGTTGACGGTGGTGCAGCCCGTGGATAAGGGCAATCCTGCGCCGAGCGCGGCTTGCCGCGCCGGCGCCTGGCCTTGGCCTGCGGGCAACACGCAGCCCATGAGGACTTCCTGCACCTCTGCAGGTTTGATTTTGGCGCGCTCCACCGCGGCGCGAATCGCCGCGGCGCCCAGTTCCGCAGCGGCAAAATTTTTCAATTCACCCTGAAAGCCGCCCATGGGCGTGCGGGCGGCGGAAACGATGACGACTGGATCTTTATTCATGGTTTCTCACCTCATTTGGTTTGATCAAACAACTCGCGGCCGATCAGCATGCGGCGGATTTCCGATGTACCGGCGCCGATCTCGTAAAGTTTGGCATCGCGCCACAGGCGTCCGGTTGGATAGTCGTTGATATAACCGTTGCCGCCCAGACATTGAATCGCTTCACCCGCCATCCAGGTGGCTTTTTCCGCGGCATACAGAATCGCGCCGGCCGCATCCTTGCGCGTGGTTTCGTTGCGGTCGCAGGCGCGGCCGACGGCATAAACATAGGCTTTGCACGCATTGAGCGTGGTGTACATGTCGGCGAGTTTGCCTTGCATCAGCTGGAATTCGCCTATGGCCTGGCCGAATTGCTCGCGCTCATGCACATAGGGCAGCACCGCATCGAGGCAGGCCTGCATGATGCCTAAAGGTCCGCCGGCCAGTATCGCGCGCTCGTAATCGAGCCCGCTCATCAGCACATGCACGCCTTTATTGACAGCGCCGAGCAGGTTTTCCTCCGGCACTTCGCAATCCTGGAACACCAGCTCGCAGGTGTTGGAGCCGCGCATGCCGAGCTTGTCGAGTTTCTGCGCGGTGGAAAAACCCTTGAAACCTTTTTCAATAATAAAAGCAGTGATGCCGCGCGGCCCCGCGTGGAGATCGGTCTTGGCGTACACCACCAGCGTACTGGCGTCAGGCCCATTGGTGATCCACATTTTGTTGCCGTTGAGTATGTAGCGGCTGCCTTTTTTGTCGGCGCGCAATTTCATGCTTACCACATCGGAGCCGGAATTGGGTTCGGACATGGCCAGCGCCCCGACATGTTCGCCGGAAACCAGTTTGGGCAGATACTTTTTTTTCTGCGCTGCGTTGCCGTTGCGGCGGATTTGATTGGCACAGATGACGGTATGCGCGCTGTATGACAGCCCGACCGAAGCCGAGGCGCGGCTGATTTCCTCCAAGGCGATGATATTGGCGAGATAACCCATGTTGGTGCCGCCGTATTCTTCCTCGATGGTGACGCCGAGCACGCCCAGCTGGCCGAACTTGCGCCATAAATCATCGGGGAATTCGTTGTCGTGGTCTATTTCCGCGGCGCGCGGGGCGATTTCCTTTTGCGCGAAGCTGCGCACCGTATCGCGCAGCATATCCAGGGTTTCGCCCAGCGCGAAATTCAGGGATGGATATTGCAGCATGGTCTTTCCTTCACAGGATTATTGTTGGTCGGATTTGCCTTGCATGGTCATGAGCGTCTGCAGCAGCGTGGCGCACAGCGTTTCCTGGCCCTGCTTGACCACGCTCACCTCGGCGCGCGCAATCACCAGTGTACGCCCGGCTTTGATGACCTGGCCGCGCGCGATCAACAATTCACCATCGCCGGGAGCCAGCAGATTCATTTTGTATTCGACGGTGAGCACGCTGGCAGCGGCCGGCATCAGGGTATAAGCGGCGTAGCCGCCGGCGGAATCGCCTATGGTGCCGATAACTCCGCCATGAAAATAACCGTGCTGTTGCGAGAGGTCGCGCTTATAGGGGAGGCGGATTTCGCAATAACCGGGACCCAGCGCCCCCATTTCCGCGCCCAGAAAATCCATGACTTGCTGGCGCTTGAAACTGCCGCGCACACGCGCTTCGAAATCAGGGTCAACTGCTTGAAATGCCTTCATTTTCGCCGCGTTGAGTGGGGTAGTGACGAATAATACTCTATATTACGTTTACGTAAACGTCAATTAAGCTGTCTCTTTCGCATAGGCTTGTTTTTCCAGGATTCTTTTGCACTGGTCTTCGAACATATCAACTTCGGATAAAACCGCCTCTACGTCTTTTTTCTTTTGCGCCAGCATGGCGCGTTTTTCCGCGAGTATTTTCAGGTATTTCTGAAGCTGGGCTTTTTCACCTTGTGCCGAATCGTATAAATCAAAAAGTTCCTTGATTTCCGCCAGTGAAAACCCCAGCCGCTTGCCGCGCAACACCAGCTTCAAACGCACTCGGTCGCGCTTACTGTAAATGCGGGTGCGGCCCTCGCGTGTTGGCGCAAGCAAGCCTTGATCTTCGTAAAAGCGAATCGCGCGCGTAGTGAGTTGGAATTCCTCGGCGAAGTCGGTAATGGTGAAGGTAGCCATGGTTTTTTACCCTGCAAGGCAAAGAAACGGTTACAATATACACTGTCTTTTACGTAAACGTAAAGCAGCATAAATGAATGCGCCCGAAACGCTGATTTATCCTTTTGCGCAGATCCCCGCTCCGGGCGCCTGTAATGAGGTGGCCCCGGGTATCTATTGGGTGCGCATGCCGCTGCCGTTCGCCCTCGATCACATCAATCTTTGGCTGCTGCAGGACGGTGACGGCTGGACCATCATAGACTGCGGTTATGGTCTGCCCGAAGTACAAACGCTGTGGCAAAAAGTATTTGACTCGCGGCTGGGCGGCGGCACGGTAAAACGCATTATCGCTACCCATTATCATCCCGACCATATCGGACAGTCGGCGTGGCTCACGCAACATTTCGAGCTTGAATTATGGATGCCGCAGGCCGAATTCCTTACCGGCCACGCCGTACACCGGGGAGAGCCGGGTTACAACACCGAGAGCATTTGCGCGCTGTTCCGCCGCCACGGCCTCGATGAAACGCACTTGAATCAAATTGCCGCGCGCGGCAACTCGTATCAAAAAGGCGTGCCGGCGCTACCGCATCGTTACCGCCGCATTATGGATAATGAGATAATTACCATTGACGGCAAGCGCTGGCGCGTCATCATGGGCTACGGCCACGCTCCGGAACACGCCGCGCTGTATTGCGAGGAATTGAACGTGCTGATTTCCGGCGACATGATCTTGCCGCGCATCAGCACCAATGTCAGCGTGTGGCCGGCGGAACCGGAAGGCGATCCGCTCGGACTGTTTCTGGCTTCGATCAGACACTACGCCCAACTGCCGGCGGACACTCTGGTGCTGCCTTCGCACGGCGTGGTGTTTCGCGGCTTGCGAAAACGCGTGAACGATTTGGAATGCCACCACGAGGAACGGCTGGGCGAAATGCGAGCGGCTTGCGCGACCCCGCTCACCGCGGCGCAACTGATGCAGGTGCTGTTCAAGCGCGAGCTCGATTCGCATCAGGTGTTTTTCGCCATGGGCGAAACCATCGCGCACTTGAATTACCTGATGCATCGCGGCGAAGTAAGCCGCTTGCAGAACGCTGCGGGGGTGTATCGTTTTACCCGCGCGCTATGAAAAATTAATATAATTTACCGGGATTATTAATGAGCACACACACTTCCATGCCGGATGCCGCGCAACTCACCAAAGCCTATTCCGACATGGCGCAGCAGAGCCAGCAAATGGTTGCCGATTTTCTGCAACGCCATGCCAGTACCGGCGCAATAGGCATGGGCGACGAACTGGGCGTCGGCAAGGCGTTCCTGGATCTCACCGCGAAAATGATGGCTGATCCGTTCAAGCTTGCCGAAATGCAGTGGAATATGTGGCAGGACTACATGACGCTGTGGCAGGGCTCGGTGATGAAAATGATGGGGCAGGATGCGGCGCCGGTGGCGGAACCCGCGCCCAGCGACCGGCGCTTCAAGGACGAGGCCTGGCAGCAGAATTTTCTGTTCGATTACATCAAGCAATCGTATTTGATCGCCGCGCGCCACCTGCACGGCGCGGTGGCCAGCGTGGAAGGGCTGGATGATCAAACCACGAAGAAAGCGGATTTTTTCACGCGCCAGTTCATTGACGCGCTATCCCCCACCAATTTCGTGATGACCAATCCCGAAGTGCTGCGCGAAACCGTTGAGTCCGGCGGCCAGAATCTGGTCAAGGGACTTAAAAATCTGCTGGAAGACCTGGAACGCGGCGACAACAAGCAATTGCGCATCCGCATGACCGATCTCGATGCGTTCAAGCTGGGCAAGAACGTCGCCACCACCCAAGGCAAGGTAGTGTTCCAGAACGAGCTGATGCAGCTTATCCAATATCAGCCCGCGACGGATAAAGTGTATCAAAGGCCGCTGCTGATCAT
>JBOIFQ010000245.1:0-2264 GCA_050741655.1 Burkholderiales bacterium
CGCATCACCACTTTTTTCTTTTCATCCCAGTTGCCGATGTAGAGATATTTTTCATCGGGAGAAAAAGCGATGCCGTTGGGGCCGGAAAGCTCTTTGGTAAGCAGCGTCACTTCCCCGTCCTTGGCACGATAGACTCCGCTGTAAGGCAGCTCCTTGCGCGGGTCATCGAAAAATTTCGGCAGGCCGAACGGCGGGTCGGTGAAATACAGAGTGCCGTCGGATTTGTAAACCAGATCGTTCGGGCTGTTCAAACGCTTGCCCTGGTAACGTTCCGCCAGCACCGTGAGGCTGCCGTCTTTTTCGAGGCGCACAACGCGGCGGTTGCCGTGCTGGTTTATTGTCAGCCGGCCTAGTTGGTCGAATGTCAATCCGTTGGAGCCGGGCTGGCCGTATTCGGCGATGTCGGCGCCGGCATAACCGCTTTGCTCCCGGAACACCGACAGCGTGCCGTCGTATTTGTAAATGCGATTGGCATTGGGATCGGAAAACAGAAAGTAATTACCGTCTTTCACCCACACCGGACCTTCGGTGAACTGAAAACCTTCGGCCAGCTTGAAAATCTTGGGGTTGGGCGGAACGATAGCATCCAGTGCCGGATCCAGGCGCAATACTTCGACATTCACTTCGTGCGGCGTGACCGCGAACGGCTCGCGGCTGCCGCGATGGAATTCAAGTTTTGCGTAGCGCAGGTAAATGTAATTGGTGGGCGGATTGGAAAGCGGGCCGTTGGCGCCGAAAATCGCCAGCTGGATTTGCTGGCCGGGCTTGACGTTGCGGCCGATGACCAGGCGATTGGCCGCATTCCAGCCTTTCACCACCGAGCCGCCGCTTTGTGCCGCCGCGCGCGGAATCTCTCCGTCCACCCAGATTTCGGCGTAATCGTCCACCGAGGTTTCAAATACCAGAGTCGAACCGGTGGTGTCGAAATTGCCGACGCGCGCCGGAACCGTGATCTTGATGCGATACCAATTGAAGGAAAGTCTGCCGTTGCCGCGGCGTTGCTCCAGGGTATTCGGCTCGATCACTTCCCAGCCGCGGTCGTCGAAATACCGGCCTCCCGCGTGCGGGGTGAAATCATAAGTGCGAGTGGCTGCTCCGGTGGGCTGGCTGTCGGCGCCGGCGTGTTTGAAATCCACTTCGATAATGCGCGTGTCGCTGTAGCGCCACTCGCCTTTGACCATATTTATTCCATCCGTGCTGGCCAGATCAAGCACGGCTTCGGGCCGGCCCGGAAAAACCGCGTCATCGGCAAAGGCCGCGCAAGCGATCAACGCAGCGGCGGCGAGAAAAAACCCGGCCGGCTTCATCGCGCACCCCCCGCGTCGCGAATCGCGGCGAGCACGCTGTCGGCGCCGGCGCGCGCGATGTCTTCGTCTTCCTGCGGCGAATTGCCGGAGACCCCGATGGCGCCGATCACCTTGCCCTGGTAAATAATCGGCAAACCGCCTTGCAGCGCCACCGCACCCGGCAGCGCCAGCGCGGAAATGCGCCCGTTCTTCACCTGATCCTCGAACACCTTGCTCGGACGGCGGAAAATCGCCGCGGTGCGCGCCTTGGCGATGCCGACATCCACGCTCGCCACCTGCGTATCGTCGAGCCGCTCCAGCACCAGCAGGTAACCGCCCTCGTCCACCACCGCGATCACCACGGTGGCGCCGCGCTTCAGCGCCTCGACTTCCGCCGTGGCGGCGATTTTTTTCGCCGCCCCCAGAGTCAGCACTTTCTTGTCCGGCAGTTCCGCCTGCGCAGTGAGCGCGCAAGAAAGCAATAACGCCAGTAAAAATCGAATCGGTTTCATGGCCTGCTCCTGATATGAATTAATTTCAACGCGCGGGCGACAGCACTTTAACCACGTAATAAAGAAAAGTGCCGTCCACTTCCTTGAACCAGTGCGGCACGCCTTCCGGCACCACCACTACGTCACCCTTGGTGAGTTTTCTGGCTTCGCCGCCCACGGCATCGCTGCCGCGGATTTCACCGGGAGCGATGAGTTTTGGATTCACCACTTTTCCGCCGGTAACAAACAGCGCGCCGCCTTCGAGCACATAAATGGTGTCGGTTTCATGCTCGTGCACTTCCACTTGCCCCGGCTCGGTGCGGCGGCTGGCGGCGATTTTGTACTCCGCGGTTTCCTTGAGCGGCGCGCCTAGCGCGAACGCCGCCGACACTTTCGAGCTTTCTATATAAGTCACCGCGGGCGCCGCCGCCAGACTGACGCTAAGCGCTTGCGCGCCGGCGAGCGCGAGTTCCTCGTCCTGCTGCGC
>JBOIFQ010000246.1:0-2251 GCA_050741655.1 Burkholderiales bacterium
CGGCTCGCCCAGGCTCAACACTTTGAGCGCCGATGTTTGCGGAGGGAGAGCCAGCGCCGCGGCGCGCGCCAGGGGTCTGGGCTGCATTGCTTGCCAGGTGAGTTGCAGGCAGAGAGTTGCCAGCAGCAGCAGCCAAACCGCCTTGGGGACTGCGGATAGAGCGCGTTCCGGCATCGCTCAGAGATTTTTGCGGTAGAGGTCGAACAGGGTTGCCGCGAGCAAAAGAGCGGTATAAATCACGCTTTGCACGATAACAGGAAGCATCATGGCCCAAACCGCACTCTGGTTCACCAGCCAGGCGGTTTGGGTGAATGCGTCGAGGGCAGGCAACACCAGCGACAGAGCATCCACCATGAAAGTGGTAATCCGATGCGACAGGCTAAGCGAGTCGAACAAGGTAGAGCCGCTGATCAGGCGAATCGCGGTAATGGAGCGCGCCAGCAAGTAAAAAGCCATGACGAAACTTGCTGCCGGCAGGATATGAGTAAAGGTGATGATGCAAAACAGGCTTAAACCGGCGACGATGAGAAGTTCCAGCATAAGCGACAATCCCCACATCAGCACCGCGGATGCGGGCGCAAGCCAGGCCAGCGGCAGGCAGATCAAAAGCGTTATAAACAAAGCGATCAGGGAAAAGCCGAAAAATTTGCCACCGGCGTAAGCGGCGCGCGGCAAATCCAGGGACAGCAGGAGTTCGAGGTTTTTATCATTGAATTCGCGCACTATGCTGCTCGTAATGTAAAGTGCGAGAATAAACACCGCGGCCAGCCTGAGTCCGGCGGCAAGAAAAGAAGTCTGCTGGCGCAGGGTTTCGGTAATGGCGATTTCCCGCACGAACAGGCTGCCCAGCAGCACCAGCAGCAGAGTCGCCAGCACCAGCCACGGCAGACGAGTGCGCAGCGCCTCGAGCAGCGTGTAGCGGGCGATAGTCAGCACTTGAAGTGAAGCGGAATTTTGTTGTTGCATGGCGCAAAGTATAGACTTAGCCAATAAGTTGTGCCTGCCTTAACGTGGGATTTCAAAAATGGTGCAAGTTCACAGGTTCATATTTAAAATAAATGCATAACAATTTTCATGCCGGGTAAGGGGATATGGCGGCTATAGGAAAAGCGGCTTTAAGCGAAACCCTCATCGCATCGCGCCAGCAATGGTTTCTGGGGCTGATGCTGTTGGCGCTGCATGGGGTGCTGATGCTGGGGCTGGAGAATTGGCTGGCGCGCGGGTTCGTGCTCACCCATTTCGGGCTGTTCCTGATGTGGCAGCCGATTTGGGGCGGCGAACGCAATCTGGATATTCGTCACGGCGTGCTCATCATCATTGCCGGGCTGGCATTCGCCGTCTGGAGCAGTTGGTGGCTGCTGGCGGTGTGGATCGCGGTGCTGTTCGCGCTGATCGGCGGCAATGTACCAGGCAAGCGCCAGCGCGGCCAGCGCGCGCTTTCCCTGCTGGCGGCAGTCTATCTGCTGGCGGTGCTGCTGATTTGGGTGGTGCCGCATTTATTCGCCAGCCAGGTTCTCAATGACACCATGAAACTGGTGGCGCGCTACGCGTTGCCGATTCTGGTGGTGGCGATTTTTTTCATCAAGGCGGAAAACGAGCCCGAATCAAGCCAGCGCGCGGTGGATATGTTCTACAGCCTGCTGTTGTTCCTGCTCGTCACCGCGCTGGTGCTGGGATCCTTCGTCATCAAGCAGTTGAGCCAGAGCGGTTACTTGCTGGCGCTGGCGCAAACGCTGTTTCTGATCGCGGTGGCGCTGTTTGCCCTGAGCTGGCTGTGGGATCCGCGCTCGGGCTTCGACGGCATCGGCCAGCTGTTCTCGCGTTACCTGCTGTCGGTGGGCCTGCCGTTCGAGCGCTGGATGCACAGTCTCGCCAATCTCGCCGACCGCGAAGGCAATCCGGAAAAATTCCTGATCATGTCGGCGCATGAAATTGCGATGCTGCCGTGGGTGGCGGGAGTGAGCTGGCGCGTCGCCGGCGGCGAACGCAAGCTGGGCGGTGTCTCCAGATTTCCCGCGGAATTTTCGTTCGGCGATCTGCATGTGGTGCTGTACAGCAGATGGCAATTGAGCCCGGCGTTGCTGCTGCACGTCAAGCTGCTGGTGCGGCTGCTGGCAGATTTTTACCATGCCAAGGTGCGCGAACGCCAGGAGCGGCAGAACGCTTACACCCAGGCCGTGTATGAAACCGGCGCGCGGCTCACGCATGATGTAAAAAATCTTTTGCAATCACTGAAATCGCTGTGTAATGC
>JBOIFQ010000247.1:0-2220 GCA_050741655.1 Burkholderiales bacterium
TGCCCTTGCCGCGCACGTAAATCAGGGTGTTGGCGGTGCCGAGGTCTATCGCCAGGTCGTTCGAAAAATAGCCTTTCAAGAATCCAAACATGTCAAAAGTTCCGTTTCCAAGGGTAAGGGACGCGAATCAAATAAGTTATAATACCCCATTATGCACGCAGGTTTAAAGCTTCCGCAGGCCGGTTTTCCCGGCGCCCCTGCCTGTCGCCCCGGGCCTGCCCGGCTTCAAGACCAGAACCATGCCACTTTCCCTGGATGACGTAAAACGCATTGCCCATCTCGCGCGCCTGGAAATCACCGAGGCCGAAGCGGCTGTTGCGCTGCATCAGCTTTCAGGAATTTTCGCGCTGATCGAGGAAATGCAGGCGCTGGATACCTCCGGCATCGAGCCCATGTCGCATGCGCAGGATGTGGCGCAGCGCTTGCGTGCAGACGCGGTGACCGAGCCCAACCGGCGCGAGCTATTCCAATCCATCGCGCCGCAGGTGGAGCGCGGGCTTTATCTGGTGCCGAAGGTGGTGGAGTGAACGAGTGAAGCAGTGAACGAGTGAACGGGTAGAATACATCCGCGCCACTTGTTCACATGTTCACTTGTTCACTTGTTCACATGTTTAATTCCAATCTCAAACAACTCTCCGCCGCGCTCGCGCAGAAAAAGATTTCCAGCGTCGAACTCGCGCGCGAGTATCTTGCGCGCATTAAAAAGTTCGACACACAATTCAACGCCTTCATCACGCTCAATGAAGACCTGACGCTGGCGGAAGCGCGCGCCGCCGATGCGCTGATCGCGCGGGGCGAGGCGCAACCGCTCACCGGCATTCCGGTCGCGCACAAGGATATTTTCTGCGCCCGAGGCTGGCTGACGACTTGCGGTTCGAAAATTCTTTCCAATTTCGTCGCGCCTTACGACGCGCACGTCATCGAGCGCTGCAAGCAAACCGGCATGGTGAATTTGGGCAAGACCAACATGGACGAGTTCGCCATGGGCTCCAGCAGCGAGACTTCTTATTATGGGCCGGTGAAAAACCCGTGGGACGTCAACACCGTGCCGGGCGGAAGTTCCGGTGGCTCGGCGGCGGCGATCGCGGCGCGCCTGGCGCCGGTCGCCACCGGCACCGATACCGGTGGCTCGATCCGCCAGCCGGCGGCGCTCACCGGAATTTCCGGCATCAAGCCGACTTACGGCGTGGTGTCGCGCTACGGCATGATCGCGTATGCGTCCAGCCTGGATCAAGGCGGACCGCTGGCAAAAAACGCGCAAGACCTGGCGCTGATGCTGAATGTGATGGCAGGTTTCGATGCGCGCGATTCCACCAGCCTCGACCGTCGCGCGGAAGATTACACGCGCGACCTAGCGCAGCCGCTGACCGGCTTGAAAATAGGTTTGCCCATAGAATATTTTGCCGCGGGCTTGAGCACCGAGGTGGCGCGTGCGGTGGAAGCCGCTGTAGCGGAATATAAAAAACTGGGCGCAACGGTGGGGGAAATATCCTTGCCCAATACCCGGCTTTCGATTCCGGTTTATTATGTTCTGGCGCCGGCGGAAGCGTCGTCGAATCTGGCGCGCTTCGACGGCGTGCGCTACGGCCGCCGTGCGCCGCATTATGGCGATCTCACCGACCTGTACAAGAAATCCCGTGCGCAGGGTTTTGGCGCGGAAGTGAAGCGCCGCATATTGATCGGCACCTACGTGCTGTCGCACGGCTATTACGATGCGTATTACCTCAAGGCGCAGAAATTGCGGCGCCTGATTGCACGCGACTTTGCCCAGGCGTTCAAGCAATGCGATCTCATTATGGGGCCGGCCACGCCCTCGACGGCGTTCAGACTGGGCGAGAAATCGCAGGACCCGGTGCAGATGTATTTATACGACATTTACACTCTCGCGGTGAATCTGGCGGGCTTACCGGCACTGTCCATTCCCTGCGGCTTCGACAGCAAGAATCTTCCCGTGGGCTTGCAGATTATCGGCAATTATTTCAATGAAGCGAAAATGCTTAATATCGCGCATCAGTATCAGTTGGCGACCGATTGGCACGAGCGGATGCCGGACAGCATCCGCGGTGAAAAGTGATGCCTCGAAAGAAAGGACAAGGTGAACAAGTGAATAAGTGAACGAGTGAGCCACCCTAACCCTCCCCCTTGCCAAGGGGGAGGGCATGGGAGAGGGTCTTCACTTATTCACTCGTTCACTTCCTCACGGAGCGCAGCGACATGAAA
>JBOIFQ010000248.1:0-5539 GCA_050741655.1 Burkholderiales bacterium
TATCCTGCAGCAGCGCGTGGCCGATGTCGCCCTGCATGGCGGCGGAGAGTGCGATCAAACCCGTGGTAGGTTCCTCGCTGAACCAGGCTTTGCTGATTTCAGCGCGGCCGCGGTAAGGGTTGCGGTAGGCGCGCGAAATCAACCGGCACAGCAGCAGATAGCCTGGATATGACTGCGCCAGCAGCAGCAAACGCCAGGGTTTATCGCGGTCGGCTTGGTTGCTCAGCCACACATCGCAGCCGACGATGGGCTTGACGCCGGCCTGGCGTGCCGCCTGATAGAATTTCACCATGCCGAACAGATTGTTGAGATCGGTGAGCGCCAGCGCCGGCATGGCATCGGCTTGCGCTTTTTTCACCGCGGCATCGAGGCGCACGATGCCGTCCACGATGGAATACTCGCTGTGCAGACGCAGGTGGATGAAAGCGGGCTGGGGCATGGTGATATAATGAAACTCCGTAGCAAATTTTACCACCAACTGTGTGCGGCGAAGTGCGGGAAAAATCCTTCGCGATGAAAAAAAATTATGTTTTGCTGTTGCTGCTGGCGGCGTGCGCGCAAGAGCCACCCAAGCCGGCGCAAACGCCAAACGTCAATCTTGCAGGATTTCCCAAGGCTTTTCAGGATGGTTATCGCGACGGCTGCGCGAGCGCGCAATCGTTCATCAATAAAAAAGACTCTGCGCGTTTCAAGAACGACAGCCAGTATTCTGTCGGCTGGCAGGATGGCTACAGCGCGTGCAAGAAAAAATAGTAAATAAAATAAACATGTTATGCGTATTGCAACGTTTCATACAATCTTGCATGGAATTAATGCATCCTCGTCGAATGCATATACCGCGCACATTCGATGATACCCATCCGCGATGATCACCCTGCTGTTCTTCTTGTCCCGAACCAGAAGCAGAGGCGAAAGCTTATGCCCGGCGAGAATTTTTCTCCGGTCTTTCTGCACATGAGAATTGCTGATGCCCAATAACGACAAGCCTGAAGCCCTGAAAATATCCTTGGCCTTGAATTTCGATATCGGCGCTCGTCCAAGTTGTTTGACAAGATCAGCCACAGTCCGCTTGCCGTAAATCAAACTCAGATATGACTCGGCTGCAGGGTAATCATGCTTTTCCGGCTTGCTCAACCACTTGATATCAACGGTTTTGCTCATAGCTGAATTTTCTGCTTCTTATTCACAGGACTCAGGCATATCAGGATCCCCAAGATGCCGGAGTCAAATTGTGATGTAACTTTCACACCGGATTCTTTTCCGGCATTGTTTTCTCTTTCTCTGTCCGCAGCCAGAAACAAATCGACTACGGCACCTTTCACACTCGGCACCTTTCACACTAGAACATCGAATTCGAGTGCGCGGCCTTACTTGGTACCACTTGCAGCACATCCCAGTGCTCGACGACTTTCCCGTTTGCGTCCAGGCGGAAAATGTCCATTCCCGCCCAGTCGCGGTCTTTGAAGGAGGGCCACTCCTGGTGGCAATGCAGGACCACGTAGTTCCCCTCGGCTATTGCTCGCTTGAAGTGAACCCGCTTGCCTGGGAATTCCTTGGCCATGCGCTCAAAATACGCAATGAATGCTTCCTTTCCGTCAGCGACTTCCGGATTGTGTTGGATGTAAACATCACCAACATAGCGCTCAACTGCTTCGCGCGGCTTGCTCTGATTGAACATTAAGTCGTAGAACGCCGTCACCGTTTGCTTGTTGCGCTCCAACTGATCCATCGGTATCCCTCTTTTCGAAAAAGAATTTGACCATAATACCTTTTACTTCGCTTGCGGCTAAAGGTTTACACAATAACCGTTGTTGCGTCTTTGCGAGGGTGAGGCTTTAGCCGCGAGCAACGCGTGGCGGTCTAGACGACGAAGCAATCTGTTTTTAAATCGAGATTGCTTCACCTTCGGTTCGCAATGACAAACAGTTAAAGAGTACCGGAATCGAATTTTTTCTGCTTTCACGAAAGTAAAAAGGCTTCTTGTTACGGACCTTTGGTTATTACATCAGCCACCTGGTATGCGTTCAGATCAATAGACTCGCGTAATACTGTAGCCGCGCGCTTTCAGCAAACTCAGCACGCCTTTTTTCCCGTAGAGATGCAGCGCGCCCATGGCGAAAAAAGCATTGCCTTCCTGCAAGCGCGGCTGCATGCGCTCCACCATGCGCGCATTACGCTGATACAGCACGCGCTCGATGAAAGCGTCATTGAAGCTCTGAACAGCGTCGTTTTCTATGATGCGGTTGTTGATGTCCCACATCGCGGCGAGGTCGCGCTTGAGATAGGCATGGAGGGATTCCTCCACCATATCGGGAATCAGGTCGTGATGCGTCACAGTCTGCCTGAGCAAACCGATTTGAACTTCCAGCGGCAGGCCGTCGAATACCGCGATCTGCTCGTCCACGTTTTCCAGCTGATACACATTTTTCTTTTGCCGCAGGGCCAGCTCATGCAGCACGCTGTCCACGATGATGCCCTGGCGCTGCGGCAGCATCAGCGTCAGCATCACCGCCCACGGTTTGAAGGTCGTGATGACTTCCTGCGGCATGCCATATTCGGCCAGCAAGCCCGCGGTATCGGTGAACAAAGGCTCGCCCAGCAGCGTTTGCAGATCCGATTCCGGCAACAGCATGGCGCCCAGAAATTTCTGCGTGCTGTCTTCGTCTATGATCATTTCCATGGTGAAGCTCGCGCTGCCTGCGAACGCCCGCTTCACCGGCGCCGGCAGATTGGTGACGCGCGCATCGTCGAGATGGATGGTGCCGAAAGCGTAGCTCGGCTTTACGCCGGCCTTGGAAATTTTCCACAGCAGTCCCTGCGCAAACGGCTCGCTGCTCGCGCTGAACGCCGGGCTCGCCGCCAGCAGCAACACCACGATTCCGAAAAAAAATCGTTTGAATAACAATAAGCCATCGCGAGAAACGCCAGTGACGAAGCAATCCTTGGGTGAAAAGCGAGATTGCTTCGCATGACCGCCACGCGTTGCTCGCGACTGAAGGCTTGACCGCGATGACAATATTGAAAATATCATTTTGAAATACTTCTCAATAAACCGGCGTCAATTTATACCCTTCCTGCTCGAGCAGATTCAGCACGCCTTGTTCGCCGAACAAATGCATGGCGCCCACCGCGAAGAACGCTTCGCCGCGGCGCAAAGGCGCTTGCATGCGGTAGGCCATGACGATGCTGCGGCCGTAAATCACGCGCTTGATGAAGTAATCGTTGTAAGCCGGCGTCTCCCGGCCTTCGCGCATGAAATCGGCGTTGATGTTCCAGATCGCGCCCAGATCCTGCCGCAAATAAGCCGCCACCAGTTTTTCCACGGCATCCGGCGCGGCGGCGTAATGGCCGACCGCGTATTCGAGCAGCGCGATTTGAGTATCCATCGGGATATCATCAAACACCGAAACCTGCTCGCCGACATCTTCCAGTTGATACACCGCCTTGTGCTGCAGGCGCGCGGCATGCAGCAGTTCGTTATCGAGAGTGACGCCGGGCTTGGCCGAGGGAATGGTCAGATTGAGCAGTACCGCCCACGGCTTGAGTTTTTTAGTGGCTTCCGGCGGGATGCCGTTTTGCTGCATCAGCCGCGCGGTTTTGTCATAAAGCTCGCTGCCGATTAATCCTTGCAAGTCCTGGCTGACGGGCAAAAACATCGCTTCCAGAAAAACCTGCCGCACCATTTCGTCCACCACCAGTTCCATGGTGAAGCTTTTGGTTTCACTCAGGGCCAGTTTCACTTTTTCCGGCATTTGCGTGACACGCTCGTCGCTCAAATGAATGGTGCCGAAAATATAGCTGGGGCGAACACCGTCCTTTTCCACTTTCCACAACAGGCCGCTGGAATACGGCGCCGCCACATCCGCGCTCGCGCCGCTGGCCAGCGCCAGAAAATAAAACACAAATAAAGCCGCGAGTTTTTTCATGCGGTTGCTTAATCCAAGGCGGGTAGGTTACAGTGCGTCTTCTGCGGAATCATCTCACGAAATTCCAAAGCATGAAACCCGGCAGCTCGGTTTTCCACCTCATCAACGGCCTGCGCTACCACGTGCGCTGCTGGGGTGATGCGCGCCAGCCCAAACTCTTCCTGTTTCATGGCTGGATGGACGTATCGGCCTCGTTCCAGTTCCTGGTGGACGAATTACAACACGATTGGCATGTTATCGCGCCCGACTGGCGCGGTTTCGGATTGACGCAATGGAATCAAGGTGTTTACTGGTTTCCCGATTATTTCGCCGATCTCGATGCGCTGTTGAATATCTACAGCCCGGATCAGCCGGCCAATCTGGTGGGGCACAGTCTGGGCGGCAACGTGGTGTGCATATACGGCGGGGTGAGACCGCAACGCGCCCGGCGCATTATTTCGCTCGAGGGTTTCGGCATTCCGCGCACCAATCCGGCGCAAACCGCGGTGCAATACGCCAAATGGCTGGATGAACTCGCCGATCCGCCGCAATTCAAACCCTATACCTCTTTCGATGAAGTGGCCGCGCGGCTGCGGAAAAATAATGCGCGCCTGTCCGTTGAGCGGGCGGCGTTTCTCGCGCAACACTGGGCGCAACAGGATGACGACGGAAAAATTCGATTGCTGAGCGACCCCAAGCATAAAATTACCAACGCGGTACGCTATCGAATTGACGAAACGATGAATTGCTGGCAAGCGGTGACGGCGCCGGTGCTGTGGGTGGAAGGCGCGGAATCGTGGATACGCGATTGGCTGAAAGACTCTCCCGAGCAATTCAGCACGCGCAAGCAGGCTTTCAAACATTTCAGCGAATGTTCAATCGCCGGTGCCGGCCACATGCTGCATCACGACCAGCCCGCCGCGGTGGCGAAAGTCATCGAGGATTTCCTGCGCGGCTGAATATGCAGACCCTGGACTGGTATTTCGATTTCGTTTCGCCCTATTCTTATCTGCAGCACGAAATCCTGCACACGCTGGATGCGCAGATTCGCTACCAGCCGGTTTTGTTCGCGGGGCTGCTCAACGCCTGGGGCCATAAAGGCCCGGCGGAAATCCCGCAGAAACGCCGCCATACTTACCGCCAGGTGCTGTGGCTCGCGAAGCAGCAAGGCATCCCAATCAAATTCCCGCCAGCGCATCCGTTCAATCCTCTGCGCGCGCTGCGGCTGGCGATTGCGCTCGACAGCGATTCCAAGGTCATTGCCACGATTTTTCGTTTTATCTGGCAACAAGGCCGTCTCATCGAAGACGATGCGAGTTGGCAAGCGCTGTGCGACGAATTGAAAGTGCCGGATGCCGAGGCCAGAATCGCCGCGCCGCAGGTGAAGGAAATCCTGCGCCGGAACGGCGAGACTGCGTTGGCGCGCGGCGTGTTCGGCGTGCCGACCGCCATCGTGGAGGGAGAACTGTTCTGGGGTTTCGATGCTACAGGGATGCTGAAAAGCCATCTCTCCAATCCACAATTATTCAAGCAAGGCGAAATGCAGCGCGTGAGCGATTTGCCCGCCGCTTCCGAGCGCAGGCAAAAATGAAAATCAGCCGTTCCGCTTTGATCGCGCTTGTCCTGCTGTCGCT
>JBOIFQ010000249.1:0-4319 GCA_050741655.1 Burkholderiales bacterium
GATGTGCGCAGAGGGCGCGCCACATTCGATCGCATCGGCTGCGCCCTGTGCCATACGCCGCAGCTTGCCGTGGGCCAGTCGTCGAGCGCGGCCATCACCAACCAGCGCACGGCCCGCTTATTTTCGGATCTGTTGCTGCACCGGATGGGGTCACGGCTGGCTGACGGCATCACCCAGGGCCTTGCCCGGGGCGACGAATTTCGCACCGCTCCGTTATGGGGAGCGGGACAGCGAGTTTTTTTCCTGCATGACGGGCGTACCCAGGACCTGGCCGATGCGGTTGTACAACACGCCAGCCCCGGCTCGGAAGCCAACCGCGTGATCAAGAACTTTCAGCGCCTCTCTGCCCAGGAGCAGCAGGAGCTGATCGATTTCCTGCGCTCTCTGTAATCCCGCCGATTCGCCTTCGCTTCGCGGTTAGACCGCGACCGGCGCCTTGATGGCGGGATGGGGATCGTAGTTTTCCAAAACGAAATCCGCGTAATTGAAATCCAGGATAGCGCTCACCCGCGGATTGATTTTCATGCGCGGCAGCGCGCGCGGCGTGCGCGACAACTGTTCGCGCGCCTGCTCGAAATGGTTGAGATAAAGATGCGCGTCGCCGAAGGTATGCACGAATTCGCCGGGTTTGAGTTTGCACACCTGCGCCACCATCAGCGTGAGCAGGGCGTAGGACGCGATGTTGAACGGCACGCCTAAAAATATATCCGCGCTTCTTTGGTATAGCTGGCATGAGAGCTTGCCGTTGGCCACATAAAACTGGAAAAAAGCGTGGCACGGCAGCAGCGCCATTTTATCCAGATCGGCCACGTTCCACGCCGATACCAGCAGCCGGCGCGAATCGGGGTTGCTCTTGATTTGCCCGATGATGTTTGCAATCTGGTCTATATGCCGCCCGTCAGGCGCTGGCCACGAGCGCCATTGAAAACCATACACCGGGCCCAGCTCGCCGTTTTCATCCGCCCATTCGTCCCAGATGCCGACGCCGTTTTGCTTGAGGTATTTGATATTGGTCTCGCCCTTGAGAAACCACAGCAGCTCGTGAATCACCGATTTGAGATGCACTTTCTTGGTGGTGAGCAGCGGGAAACCGGCGTTGAGATCGAAGCGCAATTGCGCGCCGAACACGCTCACGGTGCCGGTACCGGTGCGGTCGTTTTTCCTCACGCCATGGTCGAGGATGTGCTGCATCAGATTTAAATAAGCGCGCATGACGCGTACGGCTGCCGGCTTGGTTATAATCGAACCTTCATTTTACCTTAATCGAGGATTATTCATGCTGGCGAAACTCGAGCCGCATTCCGCAGCGCTTTCTTCCGCCGCATTGCGCAAAACATCGCATGTGTTATGGGTGCTGCCCAAGGCCAGGCAGCTTTCCGGCGTGCCGCAGCAAGAGCGCTTGCGCGCATTATTAAAGCGCCGCGCCATGAAACCGCAAGAACTGGCGAAAACGCCGCTTACCGCCACGCTGCCGCTGGGTGCGCTGGCATCCTGGGTGATGCTGGATTTTTCCAAAACCGTGTTTGAGCAGCAAACCCTGCTGCGCAAGGCGCTCGCGCCGCTGCTGGAAGAAAATCCGCACACGCTTTGCATCGCGGTGCAGGGCACGGCGCTTGAGCGCGCACAGGCCGCGCGGCACGCGGTTTACACGGCGTGGGTGAATGGCGCGCCACTGCCTAGCCGTAAAAGCAAGACCAAGAGCAAACCGCTCGCCAGAATCGAGCTTTACGGCTGCGGCGCAAAACCGGAATTCAATCTGCTGCGCGCGCAAGCCGAAGGCAATTTGCTGTGCCGCGAACTCACTGTGTTGCCGCCTAATGAATTGACTCCAGGAGAGTATCGCAAGCGCATCAAGGCGCTCGCCAAGCAATACGGCTGGAAGCACGCAGAATATGATTTAAGCAAATTGCGCAGAATGGGCGCCGGCGCATTCGTCGCCGTGGCGCAGGGCAGCCCTGAGCCGGACGCCGCCATCGTGCATTTGCGTTACCGCGCGGCGCGCGCGAGAAAAACTTTCGCTGTGGTAGGCAAAGGAATTTGTTTCGACACCGGCGGGCATAATCTGAAACCGGCGCGCTACATGCAGGGCATGCACGAAGACATGAACGGCTCGGCGGTGTGCCTGGGCATACTGCTCGCCGCGACGCAAATGCGGCTGCCGGTGAATCTGGATTGCTGGCTGGCGATTGCGCAAAACCATATCGGGCCCAAGGCTTACAAACAGAACGATGTGGTGAAGGCGTTGAACGGCACCACCATCGAAATCGTGCACACCGATGCCGAAGGGCGCATGGTGCTGGCCGACACGCTGACGCTAGCGGCGCGCGCCAGGCCGGAATTGATGATTGATTTCGCCACGCTCACCGGCAGCATGACCATGGCCCTGGGCGAGCGTTATTCCGGCGTGCTGAGCAATCGCGATGAATTGCTGGCGCGCGCGGTGCAATCCGGCAAAGCGAGCGGCGAGCGCGTCAACAGTTTTCCGCTGGATGAGGATTACGAACAGCCGCTGGAGAGCAAAATCGCCGACATCAAGCAATGCACGCTGGATGGCGAAGCCGATCATATCCTGGCCGCGCGTTTCCTGAAACGCTTTGTCAACGACGTGCCGTGGCTGCATGTGGATTTGTCGGCCAGCAGTTGCAAAGGCGGTCTGGGCGCGGTGGCCTCCGATGTCAGCGGTTTTGGCGTCGGCTGGGCGCTTAATTTTATTCAAGCCGCGGATATTATATAAACTGTTAATTATTAAATAATAATTTATCATTTCTTCTTATCCCACACATAGCGCACGAAGCGCTGCCAGCGATTTTGCTTTTGCGTGAGTACATTGCGCGGTGCCGCGCTGTCTTTCTTCGCGCTGCTTTTTACCTGCTCATGAATCTGCCGCAGCGTGAGTCCGCCGGGGCCTTTGATTTTATCGGCATCGGGTTTATCGGACATGGTGCAAGCGTGGTGAGAAGATGAGGTATGTTAAACTTTAACGAAATTTTTTGCGAGAAAAAGCATGTCCGGTAATACGCTGGGAAAATTGTTTTGCATCACTTCATTCGGCGAATCGCACGGCCCCGCCATCGGTTGCGTGGTGGACGGCTGTCCGCCAGGGATGGCACTGGCCGCGGAGGATATTCAGAAACAACTCGACCGGCGCAAGCCCGGCACTTCGCGCCATGTCACGCAGCGGCGCGAATCCGACACGGTGGAAATTCTTTCCGGCGTGTTCGAAGGCAAGACCACCGGCACGCCGATCGCGCTCCTGATTCGCAACGAAGACGCGCGCAGCAAGGACTACAGCGCCATCATGGACACTTTCCGTCCCGGGCACGCCGATTACACTTACTGGCAGAAATACGGCATCCGCGATTACCGCGGCGGCGGCCGCCAGTCGGCGCGCGAAACCGCGGTGCGCGTGGCGGCGGCGGCGATTGCCGGAAAATGGCTGCGCGAAAAATACGGCGTGGTGATACGCGGCTACATGTCGCGCCTGGGTCCGATCGAAATCCCGTTCAAAAGCTGGCAGGCAGTAAACAGCAATCCGTTTTTCGTGGCGGACGAGAACGCAGTGCCGCAACTGGAAGCGTTCATGGATAAACTGCGCAAATCAGGCGATTCCTGCGGCGCGCGCATTACCGCCATCGCCGAACAGGTGCCGGTGGGCTGGGGCGAACCGGTGTACGACAAGCTCGACGCCGACATCGCTTACGCCATGATGAGCATCAATGCGGTGAAAGGCGTGGAAATCGGCGCCGGTTTCGCCAGCGTGGAGCAAAAAGGCAGCGAGCATTCGGATGAAATGACGCCGCAGGGTTTTGTGTCGAATAACGCCGGTGGCATACTGGGCGGCATTTCCACCGGCCAGGACATCGTGGTCAACATCGCGGTGAAACCGACCTCGAGCATACGTCTGCCGCGCCGCTCCATAGACAAGCAGGGCAAGCCCACCATCGTCGAGACTCACGGCCGCCACGATCCTTGCGTCGGCATCCGCGCCACGCCGATTTGCGAAGCCATGCTGGCTTTGGTGCTGATGGACCATGCGCTGCGCCAGCGCGCGCAAAACGCGGATGTGAAATGTCCCACCCCCAAAATTCCCGCGCAGGCTGGCAACAAAACAACTTCAGGCGGCAAAGCGCAGCACAAGGAAAATCCCGAACCGGACGAAGCCTGACCCGGGCATAACGGCGCGAATGCGGCGCAATCACTTCGCCTCAGATTTGCATTCGCCCACAGGCGTTGCCGTGAAACGTTGGGAAAAAGTCATGTTCTTGCCGCCCATTCTCACGTCCAGCCTGCCGCTGATCCGGCCAGCGCCCAAGTCCCAC
>JBOIFQ010000250.1:0-5044 GCA_050741655.1 Burkholderiales bacterium
GTTCGCCGCAAGGATTGGGTTTCAGTTGTAAGCCGGCGAGCGCATTCTGGTCGAATTGCAGTCCGAGTATTTTCGCTTTGGTTATCATCCAGTTCAACGTCAGATCCGATAACCCGCTATCCGCATAACCGCCGCCGACATTCGAATGCACGCCGCAAAACCACACCTGCTCTATGCCCGCGCGGTCATCCCATAAAGTCGGCATGAATTCCGCGCGCTCCTCGTCCAGCGCCACCGCGTGATAGCCGTGCTTCACCTGCGGGTGCAAAGCGGTGTCGTGGAAGCGTTCGATCCAGCGATTGAAGCCGCGGAAAAAAATGAGCGGAATACCTAAAGCGCCCACGGTGTCCCACACGCCTATCATTTCGATGTCGCTGTCAAGAGAATGCGCTTGCTTGAAACTTTTTTTCGCCGCCGCATCGCCGTCGCGATAAAGCGCATAGGCTTCCCCGATTTTTTGCCGGCGCTCCTCGTCCGCCCAATTTAAATCGTTGCGCAGCACGCCGCAGGCCATGATAAAGCCGCCCAGGCTGCGCGCGGTGTAGGCGCCGCGGCTGAAACCGAACAGGAACAGCCGGTCACACGGCTGATAATTTTTAACGATGAATTCATAGCAGTCCCTGATGTTTTCGGACAAGCCGACGCCGAACAGCCCGCCCAGGATGCGCGTGCCGAAATTGGTGCCGACGCCGGCATCGTAAAACAGTGCTTTGGCTGCGCTTTGCAGCGTGCGCTCACTGGTTCTGCCCAAGGCTTTGAAAATTTTAAACACATTAGTCGGCGCGGGCTTGCCGCGGTCTTTTTCCGACGGCCTGTTCCAGGTGCCGTCGGCGCAGACGATAATATCTTTAGGCATGGTTCTACCTTAAAATCTGGATTGATTTAATCATTCTAGCGCGCCGGACAGCGGAGGAAAAATGAAATCCCATCGCAAGGAATTGTGGTTCAACACTCCTGCCAAGGAAGCATTCATCAACATCACGCCGCAGGTGGCGGAGGCCGTGAAGGAAAGTGGGGTCAAGGAAGGATTCGTGCTGGTCAACGCCATGCACATTTCGGCCTCGGTGTTCATCAACGACGACGAGCCGGGCCTGCACGGCGACTTCACGCGCTTTCTGGAAAAGCTGGCGCCGCATCAACCCATCAGCCAGTACCGGCACAACGACACCGGCGAGGACAATGCCGACGCACACATCAAGCGCCAGGTGTTTGGCCGCGAAGCGATGGTGGCGATAAGCGGCGGCAAGCTCGACTTCGGCCCGTGGGAGCAGATTTTTTACGGCGAATTCGACGGCCGGCGCAGGAAACGGGTGCTGGTGAAAATTATCGGGGAATAGATTACAACTGGCTCCTCGACCAAGGTTCGAACTAAATTATTATTCCGCTGAACTTAAGCCCCGTTCTCTTTCACCCAATCCCTGGGTGTAAGAATTTTCGCTACTTTTTGGGCGCGTTCTATAATTTCTTCATCTATGGTTATCAGCACGCTCCTGGTCTGAGAAGCCAGCGCAACATAAACGGCATCTGCTCCGCGCAGGAAGCACGCGCCCGCAATAGCAGCCGCTCTTTGCGCAAGCTCGACAGTGACTGGATGAATAATAAGACGCGGATTTGTTTCAATCGCTTTCAGGGTAAACATGACGCTTTCCGGATTTCGCGTTTGGCGCGCCAGCGCCCCTGCAATCTCAGCGAGTAATAAGCTGGGCGCAGCTAATCCACGGCCTTGCTCATGGGTCATACGTAAAAAAACTGCGCACTCCGTGTGCCTCGGTTCGCGCTCCAGATACGCCGCTAGCCATACACAAGCGTCAACAATCATCCGCGCCGCTGGTCTTTAATGGCTTCCACAGCGCCTTGCTTGCTTTTCCATGCTTTCGCGTTGGCTTTGGCAACGGTTTTTAATTCATTCCAAAACCGTGCGGTGGATTGTTCCTTGGCAGGTTTAGCTTGCCTGATTTCGCGCCGGACGGCATCAGTAATCAGGTCTTTCAAGCTTTGCCCGCGCATCGCCGCTGTGGCTTTGGCTTCGCGAAAAAGCGCATCGGATATTTCCAGAGTGGTTTTCACGGCCGGTTTCTCTTGACGCAAATTTAGAGGAGCTTATTTTACCCATAAATATGGGTTGGAGTCAATTAAGCGCTGGCGCCTAATGTTTGAGTTCAGCGGCTAGCGGAGGCGGTGCGCTGACTTGCGAACGCGCCATTGCCGATCAACGCCAGTGCCGATGACATGATTATCAGGAACGCCGGGTATTCCCAGCCGCCGCCTTTGGCGCTGAACACCCAACCGTTGGGCCAATGCGTCATCACCGCGCCCAGCAAAATAGGGATCAGTGCCAACGCTACCCAGCGCGCCTGAATACCGAGTATCAACATCACGCCGCCTATGACTTCGGCGCTCACCACCGGATACACCGTCCAGCCTGGAAAACCCGCCGACTCGAAGAACCGCGCCGCGCCGGGAAGCGTGAAGACAAATATCTTGAGGTAAGCGTGAGCGAGATACATGATGCCCAGGCTTACGCGCAGCATGGTTGCCGCATAATCGGCGCCGGATACGGATTTGACATAGGTCATGATCATCTCCTTATGCAGACAGCGCTGAATCGGCGCGCTCAAGCGGCAGCCCCGCTTCGCCCCAGTCTTTCTTGCCGCCGCCGTACACCGCAACATTGGCATAGCCCAGCTGCGTCAACAGGTTCGCCGCGATATGCGAGTTCTGGCAGGTCGCGCTGGCGCAGTAGGTAACGATCTCGGCGGTTTTATCCGCAAGCAGCGCAGGGGCGAGTTGCTTCACCTGGTCATGCGGCATGTGTTTCGCGCCCGGCAAATGGCCTTCGCGATAATATTTCTCCGGCAGCGCTTCCACCAATACCAGGCGCGGGTTGGCGTGGATACGCGCTTGCAGTTCGCTGCGAGTAATTTGCTTGGTCATGATAATCTCCTTGAACAAATAGTTGAAAAAGTATTAATTGCAATTGCAACTATAATCCCATATAATTGCATTTGCAACTACTTTGTGAGAAACTGTATTGTGTTCAACAGGTTTATTAGGGAAATCAATGGTTAAGCAAAAAGACACGACGGCGCAGGGACGCGCCTGGGCACGGCTCATCACGGCAAATGCGATTCTTCTGGAGCGCATGGAAGCCGCAATGCATGACGCCGGCCTGCCGAACCTCGCCTGTTACGATGTGTTATGGACGCTGGAAAATGCCGAACATGGCCGGCTGCGCATGCACGATCTGGCACAGCGTGTGGTGCTGTCGCGCAGTAATTTGACCCGGCTGGCAGACCGCCTGGAGTCTGCCCGGCTGATACGGCGCGAAGATTGCCCGCATGACCGGCGCGGCAATTATTGCGCGCTGACCGAAGCGGGTAGAAAAATGCGCCAGAAAATGTGGCCGGTGTATCGGGCACAAATTGATAATTTGTTCTCCCAACACTTGACCGCAACGGAAGCAAAAGCGATGGCGGATTGTCTGGAGAGAGTATTACAGGCGGCTAAACAACCCTCCAGGCAAAAAAGCAAGAAGTGATGCCGTAAGCTGAGTAGGGGGCTTGCCTTAGAGAATTTAACAGAGGATTGCCAGGGCTCTGTCGCGCTTCGCAATATTCGTGCGTTCCATTATTTCTTCATCTATGGTTATCGGCGCACTCCTAGTCTGAGAGGCCAGGGCAACATAAACGGCATCCGCTCCGCGCAGGAAAAGGGTGCTAGTGAAAATTATTGTGGAATAGATTATAGCTTCATGGCTCTACGACCAGTTCAGATACTGGTACTACCATTTCCAATCTCTTTTTATGACAGCCAATGTTTAAATATCCATCCAATAAAAAAAGCTGGGGTGCCAATTCCTACAGCAATAGCGCTTGCCTTGGGCCACCGTGATTCTCTGACATCTTTAAGTGATGTAAAAGGCAGCATCGCCCAAATAGTATTTATAGGATCGAAGCAGCCAGAAAAGAAAATCATACCCATGCCCGCATACTCTAATGCAGGAAATTTTTGTCCTTTAAATACTAGGGATATAGCATGTGCCTCAAGAACAATAGTGGCGGTCAAGAAAATGATTGCCAGCAGGGTTTCAGTCACTGAATATGGTCGTTTATCCATGATTACATCCTTCCAACCGGAGGCGGGATAAATTATTATTCCACCGTCACCGATTTGGCGAGATTGCGCGGTTTGTCCACATCGGTGCCTTTTTGTAAGGCGGCGTGATAAGCGAGGAGCTGCAGCGGCACGACATGCAGAATCGGGCTCAATAATCCGGCGTGTTCCTGCAGCTGAATCACATGCACGCCCTCGCCTTCCTGAATATGCGTGTCGAGATCGGCGAACACATAAAGCTCGCCGCCGCGCGCGCGCACTTCCTGCATGTTGGATTTTAGTTTTTCCAGCAGTGCATCGTTGGGCGCGACAGTGACCACCGGCATATTGGCATCCACCAGCGCCAAAGGCCCGTGTTTCAGTTCACCCGCCGGATAGGCTTCGGCGTGAATGTAGGAAATTTCCTTGAGCTTGAGCGCGCCTTCCATGGCGATGGGATGGTGCATCCCGCGCCCGAGGAACAGCGCGTGCTGTTTGGCGGCGAATTTTTGCGCCCACGCCGCGACCTGCTGTTCCAATCCCAACACATGCTGCACGGCGTTAGGCAGATGGCGCAACGCATCCACCCATTCCATCTCGCGCTGCGGCGAGATTTTTTTGCGCAATTTCGCCAGCACCAGAGTGAGCAGGAACAGCGCCGTCAATTGCGTGGTGAAAGCCTTGGTCGAAGCGACGCCGATTTCCGGCCCGGCGCGGGTCAGAAAGCGCAAGCCCGATTCGCGCACCAGCGCGGATTCCGGCACGTTGCAAATGGAAAGCGTATGCGCGTGGCCGGTTGCTTTGGCGTGCTTCAACGCGGCAAGCGTGTCGGCGGTTTCGCCCGATTGCGAAATAGTAATTACCAGCGCATCGGGATCGGGCACGCTGTCGCGGTAACGATATTCGCTCGCCACTTCGACATTGCACGGAATTCCGGCCACGCCTTCGAACC
>JBOIFQ010000251.1:0-7890 GCA_050741655.1 Burkholderiales bacterium
GTGAGGATGAGTTGGGGATGGTGCTGCGCGCCCACATTCATGTTGAGGCTAGCTTGAACGAGCTGCTCGACTTAGTGATCCCCGTTCCGGAGTATCTGCCTTCTCTTCGTTATCGTCAGCGCGTGGAACTCGCCTGCGCTATGGGCTTGAAGTCACAGTATCGTCCTCCACTCATAGTACTTGGCGAGATTCGGAACGCGTTCGCCCACAAACTGGATTCACAACTCTCTGAGGAGCGCATTGCGAAGCTGTACCAGGCGTTCGCCGCAGAAGATAGAGAACTATTTCAGGCGTCCTACGAAGGTACTAAGAGCCGCATGCTTGTGGAGAAAGGCCCTGCATTTTTGGACCTGAGTCCCCGAGACCACTTCGTGATCATGGCTCTTGTGCTGAAGTCCGCTCTCGTAACTGCCGTGTTTACGCTAAAGAAGAAATATGGAAACGCCTAACCCGCGGTTCGAGGGGAGCTCCGAACAGCGTCGCTGTTCGGTTCTCGTAGTGCTTCGCGCGCTTGCTCGTGCGCGTCATCGCGGACGTGTGGGATGAAATGATCTGGCGTTTTGCGTTCTTTGTTCTCGGCATCCACCCGCATTCGACGCTTATCGCGCAAGGCACGATTACCGATCTTTACTTTCCGAAGAAGTAGCCTGCTGCAGCAAGGCAGCGAATTGATTCAGCTCTTGTGTATTGAGATCGGACACCGCCCACAACACCATGCCGGCATTGTGCCAGCGCACCAGGTTGTATCCCTGCCGCGTCTGCACCCGGTTTTTTTCTTGCGCTTGTTCCGGCCACATGAAGAGATTGATGATGTGCTGGCGATGCCGGTACACCAGCGCTGCCACCGGTTTATTGCGGATGTAATCGAGCCGGCCGCCCACCAGCGGAAAACCTTGCGCGGTCAGGTCCAGCACTTCCGGGGAAAAATCCAGCTTGCCGCCGAACCAGGGTTTGACCGTGTGCTGATCCGAAGACGCGACATCGGCCAGATGATTCGCCATTAGCGAGCGCACATGGCTGGAAATAATTTCCTCGGTCAGGCGTTCATCCCCGGAAGGTGCGCCGAACTGCAGCGCGACGCTCCAGGTTATGACCATGGCAAAAGCCAAAGAAGCGGCAAAACTCAGCCAATTCAAATTCAGCGCCGGTTTAACAGCTTTACCGGTCTTGGGCAAAGCAGCGCGGATGCGCGCTTCCAGCCCGCGCGGCGCCTCAAAATAACTTACGCGCTCGCGCAGCCGCGTTTGCGCGGCGCGCTCTTTATCATAAATTGCCTGGCAAGCCGCGCAACCCGAGAGATGCGTTTCTATTTCTCCCGCGCGCACCACATCCAGCTCGCGGTCGAGATAGCCGTGCAGCAGATTCCGAGTTTCATTGCAGTTCATGTTAATCCTCCTGCCATCCGCGTGAGCGTAACGCGCAGCATGTTGCGTGCGCGGGCGAGGCGCGACATCACGGTGCCGAGCGGAATTTGCGCCACCTCCGCGATCTCCTTGTAAGACAAATCCTCCAGCTCCCGCAACACCAGAATTTCCCTGAATTCCAGCGGCAACTGTTCCAGCGCGCGGTTTAAAAGTTGCGCGTCCGCGTTGGCGAGCAGCAGCGTTTCGGGATTGCTCTCATCCACCGCGGCATGCACTTCCTCGTCGAACACATCGTTAAGCTCGCGTGCCCGGTTTTGTTTCAGCCAGGTGTAACAAGTATTGCGCACGATGGCGAGCAGCCACGCGCGCGCGTCGCCGCCATGAAAGCCGTCGAAAAAACGAAACGCGCGCAAATACGCTTCCTGCACCAGATCCTCCGCGTCATGCTCGTTGCGCAGCAGCCAGCGCGCCAGGTTATATGCGGCATTCAGATGCGGCAGCGCGATTTCTTCAAAACGCCGGCTGCTATCAGTCAATGCTGTTCTCCTAATCGTATTACCGGATCCAGGCCTATTTTATTCCCCATGCCAAATAAAAATAAAGCGGGGGAATATTGATCTTGCATTAAGAGTTATGCGGAGTAGGTACGGCTGATGCGCAACCCGTCTCGACACAATTTTTGACACGACATCACTACAGGAGATTCAGCATGTCTACATATAAAAGCAAATCATCATCCATGGCCATTGTGCTTTTCTGTTCCATGCTCGCCCCGGCAGCGGCCCGGGCCGACGACGCCGTCGATTGGCTGAAAAGCCAATTGCAAATCACCGACGGTAATCCCGCGCCCAGATTGAAGGACTGCCCAGTTTCCACTTATCAAGGGGCAAGTATTACCGACCGCCATGACATGGATACCAACTCAAGTAAATGGCTTGAACGGCAACTGAGTATCACTGACGGCAACCCCGAAGGCCGGTAAGAGTTTCGGGTTTGAACAATTTATTCCCGAAATTCCCCGAAGCGGACTTCTGGGAATATTTCGGGCATGGACGCAGTTATGCAGATTACACACCCCTCACAGGAGACGCAAATGAAGAAACAAATGGATAGACGGGATTTTCTGAAACTGGCCGGTTTGGGCGGCGTAGTGTTTGCTTCCGGTCTCGCCGGCTGCGCCAGCGCGGGAAGAAGTGGGCCAGCAGGCGCCGCTTATGACGACTTTTATTTTGTCCAGCTTTCCGACACTCATTGGGGCTTCGAGGGCGCGGCGGTCAATCCCGACGCCAAGGGCACGCTCAGGAAAGCGGTGGCGGCGGTCAACAGCCTGGTTGAGAAACCCGATTTCATCATGTTTACCGGCGATCTCACGCATATCACCGATGATGCCCAAATGCGCAGGAAACGCCTGGCGGAATTCCGCGAAATCGTGAGCGAGCTGCAGGTGAAAACCGTGCGCTTCATGCCGGGCGAGCACGACGCTTCGCTCGACCGCGGCGCGGCGTATCAGGAGTTTTTCGGCCACACGCATTACACTTTCGACCACAAAAGCGTGCATTTCATCGTGATCGACAACGTCTCCGACCCCGGCGGCAAAATCGGCGATGAGCAACTGCAATGGCTCACTGCCGATCTGCAGCAGCAGAGCAAGGACGCGCGCATCGTGGTATTCACACACCGGCCGCTGTTCGACCTTTATCCGCAATGGGACTGGGCCACGCGCGACGGCGCGCAAGCCATCGAACTGCTGATGCCCTACCACAATGTCACGGTATTTTACGGCCACATCCATCAGGAACACCATCACATGACCGGACACATCGCGCATCATTCGGCGAAATCGCTGATATTCCCATTGCCCGCGCCGGGATCGCAGCTCAAGCGCACTCCGCTGCCTTGGGATGCGTCGCAACCTTACCGCGGCCTGGGTTTCCGCTCGGTCGAAGCCGAAATCAAGGAAAAAGAATATGCAATTACCGAATACCCGGTGCCCAAAGGATAAATCATGCGCAAGAAAATATTTTGGCTGAGCGGCGCGGCATTAGCTCTGATTCTGCTGGGCACTGCCGCGGGTTACGGCAATGCCAATCTCGAAGCGCGGGTGATCAAAATCACCGCCAGGGCGTTCGAATATATTCCCAGCGAAATCACGCTGAAAAAAGGCGAACCGGTGGTGCTGGAACTGACTTCGCAGGATCTTTTTCACGGCTTCAGCATCAGCGATCTCGGGCTGCGCGCCGATCTGCCGCCGGGCAAAACCGCGCGCGTGCAACTTATTCCGGATAAAGCCGGTGTCTTCCCTTTCCATTGCGATAATTTTTGCGGCATCGGCCATGAAAACATGACCGGCGTCATCACCGTGGTGGAGTAACACTCTAACCTTTAGGAGAGTTTTTTATGAATGCAGCCAAGAAAATCGCGGGAATCACGCTGGCTCTCGCCGCCGCGGGATTGTTTGCAAACGCCGGCATGGTCCGCGCCGAGGAAGGCCTGGTGCTATGCCAGGGCGTGAACGCCTGCAAAGGCAAAGGCGACTGCGCCACCGCCCATAACGCATGCAAAGGCCAGAATGACTGCAAAGGTAAAGGCGCCGTCACTCTCGACAAAAGGCAGTGCGAGCAGGCACAGGCCGGAAAAAATTCGAATCCCGCACCGCGCGGCGGATATGGATATTAGTCAGCCTGTATAATGGCATGCTTAAAAAAAATTATTTTTCAAAAAACTCTTGCAGGCTTTTCTCACTTCCACGGCGCTGGTCGCCGCCGCCGAAATAGGCGACAAGACGCAGCTGTTGTCTTTCGTGCTGGCGGCGCGGCTGCGCCGCCCGTGGACTATCATCGCCGGAATTCTGTGCGCGACGCTGTTTAACCATACTCTCGCCGGCTCGGTGGGCGTGTGGCTGGCGCGGGTGATTCCGCACCCCCTTCTCAATTGGATGGTTGCCGCAGCTTTTATCGGTTTCGGTTTGTGGACGCTGCATCCCGATTCGCTGGACAACGATCCGCGCATTCTGAAAGCGGGCGTGTTTGTCACCACCTTCATCGCGTTTTTTCTGGCGGAGATGGGTGATAAGACTCAGCTCGCGACTGTTGCGCTGGCGGCGCGTTTCGATGCGCTGGCCGAAGTGGTGCTGGGCACCACGCTGGGCATGCTGCTGGCCGACGTGCCGGCTGTTCTCGTCGGCGAAAAACTGGCGCAACGCATTCCCATGCGGCTGGTGCGCTATAGCGCTGCCGCGCTTTTTATCGCACTCGGTTTGTTCACTTTGCTGCGGCCGCTCAATTTTTCCATTTAGCACCGCACTCCGGCGCGAAACCGCGGTCGGAGTAGGGTAACATTCCTAATTTCGATTCCTGACCAGGTGTCTTATGCGCAAAATCTTGTTGTTGTTGCTCCTGCTCTTTTCCGCTCCGCTGTTTGCGGCCAGCGAAACCGAATCCCTGCTCGATAAAGCACTGGCGGGCGCGCATCGCGAACCGCAGAACCTTGCGCGCGACAGTTACCGCCACCCCAGGGAAACACTGCTGTTTTTCGGGCTGAAATCCGATATGAAGGTGGTGCAAATCTGGCCGGGCGGCGGCTGGTACAGCGAAATCCTGGCGCCGGTGTTGCGCGATAAAGGCAAGCTCTTCGACGCCAGCTTCGCCGTCAACGCCAAGAACACGCCGGAGTTCCGCATTGAAATCGAGCGCGATTATTTGCGCAAGCTGGCGCAGCATCCGGAAATTTACGATCGCATCATTCATAGCCAATTGCAGGCCCCGGAATACAGCAACATCGGGCCGCATGGCAAGGCCGATCTGGTGCTGACTTTCCGCAACGTGCATAACTGGGTCAAGGAAGGCAATGCCGAGGCGAATTTCAAGGCGTTTTACCAGGTACTGAAGCCGGGAGGAATACTCGGCGTCGTTGATCATCGCGCCCAACCCGGCACGCCGCTGGAAACCATGATCAAGAGCGGCTATCTCACCGAGGATCTGGTGATCAAGCTGGCCAGGGACGCAGGTTTCAAGCTCGCGGCGAAATCCGAAATCAATGCCAACCCCAAGGACACCAAGGATCATCCCAAGGGCGTGTGGACGCTGCCGCCCATGCTGCGGCTGGGCGATCAGGATAAGGAAAAATACCTTGCGATCGGCGAGAGCGACCGCATGACGCTGAAATTCATCAAGCCCAAATGATCCTGGCTTAAGATTTTTCCCGCAAGCCGGCGGAAATCAAGCGCCGCTCGATCAGATCAAATCCTCCCTGCAGAATAAGCGCCAGCGCCGCCGCCGGAATGGCTCCCGCCAGCAGCGTGGCATTGTCGTTCAACGCCAGCCCGCGCACGATGCGCTCGCCATAACCTCCGGCGCCGACAAAAGCGGCAATGGTCGCGGTGCCGACGTTGATGACCGCCGAGGTTTTAATGCCAGCGAGAATCGCGCGTGACGCCAGCGGCAATTCGATCAGCCGCAGGCGCGCGAATAAGGGCAGCCCGAGCGACTGCGCCGCTTCCTTGAGCGCGGGCGGAATGTCGGCGAGACCGGCATAAGTGTTGCGCACGATCGGCAACAGCGCATACAGGAACAGCGCGAGCAGCGCCGGAATAACACCGATCACGCCCAGAGCCGAAATCAGAAACGCGAGCAGCGCCAGCGACGGCAGGGTTTGAATCACGCCCACCGTGGCAAGAATCGGCTGCCGCAACGCGGGCACGCAGGCGGCGCACACCCCCAACGGGATGCCTAGCGCGATGGCCGCGGCCAGCGACACAAATACCAGCAGCAGATGTTCGCCGGTCAAATGCCAGAAATCGGCGCCAAACAGCAGGCCGAGAAAATTTCTTTTTGCGCTCGCATGCGGCGCCTGCCCCGCATCGGCCGCGAGAAAATCAGCGGCGATGGCGCTAAATGTTTTGCCCTGCAATTCCGCTTCTGCATTCAACGCCGCCATTTGGGTGGTGGAAATGCGTCCTTGCAGCTTTTGCAGCGCTGCCCAGCTTTGGGGAAAACGCCGTGGCAGGTCGAGGCGGTATAGCAACAGCGCTTCGTAAGCGGGGAAAGCATGCCGGTCGTCGCCGAGTACAAGCAAACCATACTTGGCGATTTTGGCGTCGGTGGAATAAATGTCCATCACATCGATCTTGCCCCGGGCCAGCGCTTCATACGCCAGACCGTGGTCGAGACCGAGCGGATCGAACGGCAGCGCGTAAGTGTTTTTAAGCGGCGGCCAGCCGTCCTGGCGGTTCAGGAATTCCTGTGATAATCCGAGTTTCAGCTGCGGTTTGCGCGCCAGATCGCCGAGGCTTGAAATGCCAAGCTGAGTCGCGCGCGCCGCGGTCATGGCCAGTGCATAAGAATTATTAAAACCCAGCGGCACTCCCGCCGCCAGACCCAAAGGCGCGAGTTCGCGGTTCAGCGCCGCCAGATCGCCGGCGCTATTTTTTTTCAGCAGCTCGAACCAGATGGTTCCGGAATATTCCGGATAAATATCTATGCTTCCGCTGCGCAGCGCCGCGAACAGGATTCCGGTATTGCCCAAACCCTGCTGGTGCACCACTTTCGCTTCATGCGCCTGGCTCGCTGCCTGCGCCACAATCTCGCCGAGAATATAGGATTCGGTGAAGCGCTTGGAGCCGATGTTGAGCGAGCTTTGCGCAAAAACCGCGGGTGAAAGCAACAGCAGGAATAATGCCGCTTTCATCACGCGCTTTCCGCGATCAGGGAGCGCTGCGCGCGGATGAATTCCCTCACATACGGCTCGGCGGGACGCCGCAGAAAATCCTCCAGAGTACCGCGCTGCACCACCCGTCCCGCGCGCAGCAGCACGATAGCGGAAGCCAGATACGCCGCTTCGTTCATGTCGTGAGTGACGAAAATAACCGTCTTCGCGAGTTGCGCGAATATGTCCTTGAGCTCGGCCTGAAGTTCGCAGCGGGTAATCGGATCCAGCGCGCCCAGCGGTTCATCCAGCAGCAACACTTGAGGATCCAGCATCAGCGCGCGCATCAAACCCACGCGCTGGCGCTGGCCGCCGGAAAGATCGCGCGCATGGCGCGCCAGTGCGGATGAATCCAGCTTCACCAAATCCGCCAGTTGCTGCACACGCTCATCTATCCAGCTTGAGGGGCGCCGCAGGTAACGCGCCAGCAAAATCACGTTCGCGCGCGCGCTCAAATGCGGAAACAAACCGCCGTCCTGAATCACATAGCCGATGGCGTGGCGCACACGCTGCAGATTGTCCGGGTTTAATGTTTTGCCGTTGAAAATAATCCGCCCACTATCGGGCGCAATCAATCCCAGCAGCAAGCGCAGCAGCGTGGATTTGCCGCAGCCGCTGGGCCCGATGAGGGCGGTGGTGCCGGCATTAAACGCCAGGCTGACGGGCGCGAGAACCCTTTGCCGGCCGTAACTTTTGCTGACATTTTCAACCGCGATCATTGTCCGCCCTTTGCCTGCAAACCCCGTTCAGCCTAGCATCAGCAGGTATTCTTTGCCACATCGCCAACCCCGCGATTGCGGTAGAATCGCCGTAATTGGCCAAT
>JBOIFQ010000252.1:0-1574 GCA_050741655.1 Burkholderiales bacterium
AACATGGACCAGGAAAAAATCAAGCACTACGGCGACGAACTTTACGACGCGCTGGTCAAGCGCGTGCCGGTGGCGCCGCTGACCGAGCGCGAGCCGGCCATCAGCATGGACGATGCCTATCACATCCAGTTGCGCATGATTCAGCGCCGTCTGGACAAGGGCGAGACCGTGATCGGAAAAAAAATCGGCGTCACCAGCAAGGCGGTGCAGACCATGCTGAATGTGTTCCAGCCGGACTTCGGACATCTGTTGTCCGGCATGGTATTCAACGAAGGTGAGGCTATCCCCGCCAACACGCTCATAGCGCCGCGCGCCGAAGCCGAGGTGGCGTTTATTTTGAAACGCGATCTCACCGGCCCCGGTGTTACGGCAGCCGATGTGCTGGCGGCTACCGAATGCGTGTTGCCCTGTTTCGAGATCGTCGATTCCCGCATCAAGGACTGGAAGATCAAGATCCAGGACACGGTCGCAGATAACGCCTCCTGCGGTGTATTCGTACTCGGCGGACGGGCGGCGGATCCGCGCAACCTCGATCTCGCGCTGGCCGGCATGGTGCTGGAAAAAAACGGCGAGATCGTCAGTACCAGCGCCGGTGCGGCGGTGCAGGGTTCGCCGCTCAATGCCGTGGCCTGGCTTGCGAATACGCTGGGACCTTTGGGTATCCCGTTCAAGGCGGGTGAAGTGATTCTTTCCGGCTCGCAATCGCCGCTGGTGCCGGTGGTGGCGGGCGACAGTTTTTATTGCAGCGTCGGCGGCCTCGGCAGTTGCTCGATCCGGTTCATATAACAATGTGCATGCCATGAAACTCGATACGATCACCATTGCGAAACTCGCCGAGCACCTGGAAAACGCCGAGCTGAAAGCGCGCGCCGTGGTCAAGATCACCGATGACTACCCGGATCTGGACTGGGAGGATGCTTACGCCATTCAGTACGAAATCCGCCGCCGCAAGGAAGCTCGCGGGCACAAGACCGTGGCGCTGAAAGCCGGCCTTACGTCGCGCGCCAAAATGAAACAAATGGGCGTCGAAACACCGGTGTTCGGTTTTATCTCCGACTATATGAAATGCGCGGATGGCGGCGAGATCAAGGTAGCGGAGTTGATTCATCCGAAAGTCGAGGCGGAAATCGCTTTTGTCACCAAGGCGCTATTGAGAGGCCCGGGCTGTCACCTGGGGGCCGTGCTGGCCGCAACGGATTACGTGGTACCGGCAGTGGAAATCATCGATTCTCGTTATGAAAACTTTCGTTTCGACCTCGCCAGTGTAATCGCTGATAACACCTCGTCGTCGCGCTTTGTGGCGGGCGGGCGCAAGCGCAATGTAGCGGAGCTCGACCTGCGTACCCTGGGTGTGGTACTGGAAAAGAACGGCGACATTGCCGCACTGGGTGCCGGCGCCGCGGTGCTTGGGCATCCCGCCGCCGCGATCGCGATGCTGGCCAATACGCTGGCGCAACGCGGCGAACAGATTCCCGCCGGCTCCTTCATCATGACTGGCGGAATCACCGAGGCGATTCCGGTGGCGGCGGGCAATGTTATCACCGTGCGCTTCCAGGATCTCGGCAGTGTCTCCA
>JBOIFQ010000253.1:0-8790 GCA_050741655.1 Burkholderiales bacterium
GACCTGATGCGTCCGGCACTCTACGCTGCCTACCATGACATCCTGCCGGTCAAGCAGTCACAACATCCGAAGCGCACTTACGACATCGCCGGGCCGGTATGTGAAAGCGGCGACTTTCTCGGCCGCAACCGCAAGCTTGCCCTCGAGCAAGGCGGCCTGCTGGCGATCATGTCCACCGGCGCCTATGGTATGAGCATGAGCTCGAATTACAATACTCGTCCGCGCGCGGCGGAAGTCATGGTGGACAACGGCGCGACGCATCTCATTCGCGCGCGCGAGAACGTGAATCAACTTTTCTCGAGTGAAAAACTTCTTCCTTGAGCCGCACAAGCGCGCGCAAAACATCGAACGTGCATATATGCTGCGCATGTTTTGGCGCTTTAACTTACCGCAAGCGGATTTGCCCCACCGCAAATAATTTGCAAAAAGTGAAAAAATATGTTGTGTTTTATAAATTAGTTGGAATAGAATTGGCGCACCAAGCATTAGTTTTCGTTCTTTCAGGCAATTTTGAAAGAAACATCGGAGCAGTCGCTTGATGCTGGTGCTTAGGGAGTGCGGTGCAACACCCCGCGCTAAGTAACTTGAAAAACCTTTTGAAAGGAGCCACACATGGCAGCCAAAAAAAAGTCAGCTAAAAAGAAAAAAACAGCTAAAAAGAAGTAAGCAAGAAAATAAGGCTGGTTTCTCGTAAACCAGCCTTTTTAATTTCTGCAGGCGGTTTTTAACCGCCTGCTTTTTTTCCGCCCCCGAAACCCGTTGTGTCTAATCCTGCCCCGCGAGCGCTGTCTAGCCAGGCGCGGGGTGCTTGTACTCAAAGAAAGAAAAGCAGTTACTGCGTAAAAACCCGCAGGAACGGCAAACTTCAGGACCGGGACTGGACCAGTTTGGGCAGGCCGTTCTTTTGCAGCCAGAACAGCACGCGCAAGCTGAGCAGCAGGGAAAGCACAACGGCGTATTGCAGCGGCTCGCTAATGTCTTTTTTCACCAGCCACCAGAAATGCACCACCCCGCCGGCGGCAATGAAATAAACGAAACGGTGCAGCTGCAGCCAGCGCTTCGCGCCCAGCTTTTTCACCATATTGTTAGTGGAGGTCGCGGCCAGCGGGATCAACAGCACGAAACAGGTAAAACCGATGGTGATGAAGGGACGCTTTAATACGTCTTTGCCGATTTCGAAGATATCGAAAAACTGATCCAGCCAGATGTAAGTCAAAAAGTGCAGGCAAGCGTAGAAAAACGCGTACAAACCCAACGTGCGGCGCAATTTAATCAGCCATGGCCATTCCAGCAAGCGCCGCAGCGGAGTAACTGACAGGGTTGTCAGCAGAAAAATCAGGGTCCAGTCGCCGGTAGAATGGGTCACGACCTCGATCGGGTTCGCACCCAGACCGTGATTGAAGCCGCGCCAGACCAGCCGCGCGAGCGGGATAAGGCAAGCGGCGAAAATGCCGGCTTTCAGCCATTGGATATGGCGCAGCGCGAGCTGGTTGAGGGACATGATGCGGTGAAATCTGCCGCTAAAAGTTCTGGCGCAAATCCATGCCGGTGTAAAGCGCGGCGACTTGGTCGGCGTACCCGTTAAACATCAGCGTCGGGCGCTTGAAGAATTCGCCGATGCGGCGCTCCTTGGCCTGGCTCCAGCGCGGGTGATCCACGCTGGGGTTCACGTTGGAATAGAAACCATATTCATGCGAGGCCGCTTTAGTCCAGGCGCTCACCGGCTGTTTTTCGACAAAGCGGATGCGCACCAGGGATTTCGCGCTCTTGAAACCGTATTTCCAGGGAATCACCACCCGCAACGGCGCGCCATTCTGATTGGGCAGCGGCTGACCGTAAAGACCGGCACACAGCAAGGTGAGCGGATGCATGGCTTCATCCATGCGCAATGCTTCGATGTACGGCCACTGTAGTACCGGCACGCGCTGGCCGGGCATTTGCTTGGGATCATTAAGCGTGGTGAATTCCACAAATTTTGCCCGGCTGCTGGGCTCGACGCGCTTGATAAGCTCGGACAGCGCATAGCCTGCCCAGGGAATCACCATGGACCAGCCTTCGACGCAGCGCAGGCGGTAAATACGCTCTTCCAGCGGCGCGAGCTTTATGAGTTCATCAATATCGTAAACCTTGGGGTTTTTGATTTCGCCTTCCACTGCCACCGTCCACGGGCGGGTTTTGAGGCTGCCCGCAAGTTCCGCCGGTGAATATTTGTCGGTGCCAAACTCGTAAAAATTATTGTAATGGGTCACGTCCTGCAAAGGCGTTTTCTCCTCGGTAATGCTGTAAGGGCTTTTGCGCAAGCGAGTAAACGGGGCCGGCGCAGCGGCGGCAAACGCCGAACGCGGCGCATCAAATAAAGCCGGCACGGCCAGGCCCGCCACGGCAGCCGCAGCGGTTTTGATAAATTCGCGGCGCCTGATATAGAGTGTCTGCGGTGTGATCTCCGAAGACTGGATAGCGCTCGGTTTTTTAATCAACATTTTTGCTCCCATCGCATTTTTAACAGCGTTTAGTCGTTACCGCAGCGCTGGCCTTACCCAGGCAGGCGGTATTTCCATTACGACTGAGGTTTGCCGGCTTGGTTCAGCCCCAGTTTACGCCCGAATCAAGATTAAATAAAAAAACTTGAGCAAGACGGGTTTACGGGAAAAATAGATTCAGTTTGCCCCGCTCGAAACCGCGGGCCTGGCTGCCACGGCGGGCGAAGTAGTGCTTTTAATGAATTGCGCCACATCGCTGCGCACCGGCGCCCAGCCCTGAAACACATTGGAAAGCGCGCCGAGAAGGCGCAGATGACCAATACCGTCGTAAGTAATCTGCGTGACTTGCGCCCCTTTTTCGCGCAGGCGCGCGGCGAGCCGCACGGTATTGCCAGGCTTCACCCGGGTATCGGTATTGCCCACCAGCAGCAGCACCGGCGGCGCATCCTTGGTCACGAAATTAATCGGCTGGGTGTAGGGAATATTGTCCTTGCCGCCAAAAATTTCTATCAAAGCGGGCTCCTTAAGCGGCAGGAAATCATACGGCCCGGCCAGCCCGATGAAACCGCTCAGCATTGCGGGATCCAAGCCCACTTCGCGCAGATACCGTGGATTGAAAACCAGCATTGCGGCGTTATAAGCGCCGGCGGAATGCCCCATCAGATAAATCCGGCGCGCGTCTCCGCCGTAGTCGCCGATATGGTCCTGCACCCATTTTACTGCGCGCGCGCAATCCTCGAGAAACTGCGGGAATTTGACCGCGGGATAGACGCGGTAATCCGGTATCACCGCGACATAACCCTGCGCGGTCAATGCCTCGGCGGCAAATTGATAGTCGGCGCGCTCACCGCCTTCCCAAGCGCCGCCGTAGAAAAACACCACCACCGGCGCCGGCATGCGGCTGGCGCGCGGCGTATAGACATCCAGTTCCTGGCGCGGCAGATCGCCATAGGCGATAGCGCGCTTTGCCGTGTAATCATCTTCCGGCGCCGTGGCATTGAGGATGGCGAGCGGCGAGCAAGCGGCCAGCAGCGCCAAAACAGCGGAGAGGACAGTTTGTTCGAGCGATTTCCAGATGCGGCGCATTAAGAACTTTCTCCAGGGTCAACGGCCCTTTTATATACGGCGCAAACGGCGAACAGGATGCCGCGCTTCAAACCAGGAACAGCGTCGCCAGTCCCAGGAAGCTGAACAGCCCCACCACGTCGGTGACGGTGGTGAGTATCACCGTGGTGCCGACCGCCGGATCAATCCTGAAGCGGCGCAACACAAGCGGAATCGTTACGCCGGACAGCGCCGCGACAAAAAGTTCGATAATCATCGCCGCGCCGAACACCAGACTCAACTTGAAATCGCGATACCACAGCGCCGCCAGCGCCCCCACCACCAGCGCCCAGATCAGGCCGTTGTAATAAGCCACCGCCAGTTCCTTGTTGAACAAATGCCGCAGGTTGTCGCGGGTAATCTGGCCCAGGGCGAGACCGCGCGTCATTAACGCCATGGTTTGCGTGCCGGCATTGCCGCCCATGCTGGGAATCACCGTCATCAACACCGCCAGCGCCACGATTTTTTCGATCGAAGCTTCGAAAAAATGCGTAACCGCCGAAGCGGCAAAAGCGGTGACCAGATTGATGCCCAGCCACAGCGCGCGGTTCTTGGTGCTCTCGCGCACCGGCGCGAACAGGTCTTCTTCCTCGCGCAAGCCGGCGCTGCTCAGCAATTGCGTATCGGATTTCTCGCGCATGAATTCCACCACCGCGTCCACCACCAGCCGCCCGACGAGCTTGTTGTCATCGTCCACCACCGGCGCCGACACCAGGCCGTAGCGCTCGAACGCCAGCGCCGCCGCGCTGGCTTTGTCCTCGGGATGGAAGCTCACCGGATTGGCGAGCAGCAACGAACTCACTTCCACCTCCGGGTCGCTCACCAGCAGGCGCTTGATGGGCAGCACTCCGCGCAGCACATCATCGCGATCCACCACGAACAGCGCGTCGGTCTGGCCCGGGATTTCGTCGAAACGGCGCAGATAACGCAGCGCCACCTCGATGCTGATGTCTGCGCGTATGGTCACCATGTCGTAGTCCATGAACGCGCCCACGGTGTCTTCGGGATAAGCCAGCTTGGTTTGCAGACGCGCGCGGTTCTGCGTATCCAGCGATTCCACCACGTCCTGCACCACATCGCGCGGCAGATCCGGTGCGAGTTCGGCAAGGTCATCGGTGTCCAGCGTTTCGGCGGCAGCCACCAACTCCGCCGGCTCCATGCTGGCGATCAGTGTCTCGCGCACCGCGTCCGACACTTCGAGCAGGATTTCGCCTTCGCGCGCCGGCCGCACCAGGTCCCAGATGATGAGCCGCTGCTCCAGTGGCAGCGCTTCGAGAATACTGGCTACGTCGGCCGGATGCAGCGCGTCGAGTTTTTTCTGCAGATTGGCGAGGCCGCGCTGGTAGGCTTCGGTATCGGCCGGCAACGGCGCCTCCTGATGAGCGCCGGACCACGCTGCCTTGTGCCGTTTCAGGACCCGCAGGACATGCTGCAGCATGTCCTGCGCTTTTTCCTGCTGCCGGTCTTCTTCTTCGATTTCGGCCATGGTGCGCTTCCGTCAAAGGCGCATGCCGCGCCGCGGGGATTGAACGGCGCTCGCGGCTTGCGGCGAGCGCGTTGCGCGGATTATAGAATATTAATGCGCTTTTCTTAACCGCGCCGCTGAATATTTTTTGCGCGGCGCAAGCTTCATGGCACTTGCGTCCACTCCATGTTCCGCAGCAGCATCTCGGTCTTGCGGTTAAGCCAGCGCGTATTGCGGTTTTTGTCGTAAAAGCGCGGGTTGGGCACTATCGCCGCCAAGCGCGCCGCCTGCTCGCGGTTGAGCGCCGATGCGGAAACGCCGAAATAATGCCGCGCCGCCGCTTCGGCGCCAAACACTCCGTCGCCCCATTCGATGATGTTGAGATAAATCTCCAGAATGCGTTGTTTATCCATCATTTTTTCCAGCATCAGTGTAATCACCGCTTCCTCGGCTTTGCGCCACGGACTGCGGCGTCCGGAGAGAAACAGATTTTTCGCCAACTGCTGGCTGATGGTGGAACCGCCGGCGACGATTTTTCCTTTCTTCAGATTTTTTTCGTAGGCTTTTTGTATGCTTTCCCAGTCGAAGCCTTCGTGTTCGAGAAATCTGGCGTCTTCCGCCGCGATAATGGCGCGCTTGAGATGAACCGAGAGGCGGTCGTATGCGATCCATTGGTGCTTGAGTTCGGTTTGCGGCTTTTTGCTTTGCAGATCTTCCAGACGCGACAGCATGAACGCGCTGGTTCCCGGGTTGTGATCCACCCAGTACCAGATGTGTCCCAAAATCCAGATCTGATAAAGTAGCACCGCCGCAGCGATCAGCGCCACCGCGGCCAGCAGGCAGCGCCACAATAGCTTTAACATCGTGAGGGGTGAGGAGTGAAGGGTGAGGGGTAACAAAGATGAGGATGTAAAGACTGTATTAAACCTTTAAACTCCTGACTCCTCACCCCTTACTCCTTACTCTTAAGTCTGGCGATGACCGGCGCGGTGTCGGGACGCATGCCGCGCCAGAAATAAAAAGATTCCGCCGCCTGCTCCACCAGCATGCCGGTGCCGTCGGCCAGTCTGGCCGCGCCCTGCCTTTGCGCGAACTGCAGGAAGGGCGTGAGCCCCTGGCCATACATCAGATCGTAGGCCAGCGCATCGGCAGCGAAAATATTTTCCGGCAGCGGCGGCAGTGCGCCGGCCACACTGGCGGAGGTGGCGTTGATAACCAAGTCGTATTGCTTGCCCGCCAGCGCGGCATAGGCGCTGGCTTTGATGTTGCCGTGCTGAGCAAAGCGCTGTTCGAGCGCCTGTGCTTTGCTCAAAGTGCGGTTGGCTACGGTCAGCAATACCGGTTTAAACATCAGCAAGGGCAGAATAACCCCGCGCGCGGCCCCTCCCGCTCCCAATAATAAAATGCGCAACCCGGTCAAAGTGGCGCGCAGGAGATTAAACTGAATGTCCCTGATCAGACCGGTACCGTCGGTATTGTCGCCGGCAATCGCGCCTTCATCGAAACTCAGGGTATTCACGGCTCCTGCCGCGCCCGCGCGCACCGAAACATTAGGCGCGGCCAGCTGGAACGCCTGCTCCTTGAACGGCAGAGTGACATTCATGCCTCTGCCGCCGTGATTGATGAAATCCTTGACCGCCGCGGCAAAGCCATCGAGCGGAGCCAGCATGGCTTCGTAAGACATATCCTGACCGGTCTGGCGCGCGAATGCGGCATGAATCTCCGGCGACTTGCTGTGCGCGACGGGATTGCCGATGACGGCGTAGCGCGCGCTCATGTCCTCACTCTCCCACCAGCTGGTCGCTGCGGGTAAAGCTCCAGGTGCGGGTGATGCTGAGAATATCCACTCTCCTGCGCATGTCTTCGGGAAACGGCGCGTACGGAGCGGACAGCTGCACAATGCGCATGGCGGCGGCATCCAGCACTTTCTGGCCGGATGAACGCGCGATTTCTACGCTTTCCACCGAACCGTCGGCCTTGATGGACACGGTGAGCACCAGGCTGCCGTAAATTTTCTGCCGTTTCGCCGCTTGCGGATAATTCAGGTTGCCGATGCGCTCCACCTTGATACGCCAATCCTCGACATAGCGGGTAAAAGCGTATTCCTGGGTGCGCGCGCCGACAAACAAGCGCCGCGGCCGCTGCTGGTATTCCTCGCGCTCCCTGGCGATTTGCGCTTCCAGCCGCACTTCTTCCAGGCTGCGCTGCTTCAGATCCATGGCGTTCAAGGTTTCCGCTTTTTTCTGTTCCGGCTGCGGCTGGTTTTCGGTCGGGGCGATTTTTTTCGCGGATTTTACCTGCGTCAGCATTTTCTGCGACTGCGCTTCCAGCTCCTTCATGCGGCGCTGCGCTTGCTTCAACTGATCCGGCACATCCTGATTTTTCTTGCGCACCGGCAGCGGATTTTTGGCGCGGCGCTTTTGATCCACATTGCCGCCGCCGTCGAGATTGGTTTGCGCCAGCGCATCCGCCTGCAACGGTCTGGAGGCGGATTTGCTGTTGACCAGCACCACTTCCAGCGGCAAATCATCGCGGCCGTGCTTGGAGCTATCGGGAAATTTGAAAGTGACGCCGAGCAGGAAAACCGAATGCAGGGTGAAAGAAAGGAACAGTGCCAGTTGCAGGCGAGTGGCAACATCCATCACGGTAAGCTTGTTGCCCAGCGCTGTTGCCGCGTGTTTCAGTGTGGTGATGTCGAAGCGCACCCCTCAACCCGAGTGACCGATGAGATGTCACATTGTAAGCAACAAAGCGCGTGCTGTCACTCCAGCTTGCGCTTGAACTGACAGGAGAAAGTAATTTCCAGAAAATCCAGAGCGGAAATTTCCACTTCCACCCGGGTCCCCGCCGGCAGCTCGGGCAGCGAAGGCACGCGGCAGATGAGCGGCAGCCGGTCTATTTTCACCAGGCTTTCCCTGAACACCGTGGCCGGCATCAGGCTCAGGTTTTCCTGCGCCAGCCAGCGCAGGCACCAGTAACGCTCCATGTTGCGCTGGAAACTGGCATACGCTTCATACGCCAGTTCGAAATCGCGCATGGCGATGAGCAGCGCTTCGCTGTTCCTGGCATAAAGCGGCGGCTCGCCCTTGACCCAGGCCAACAATTGGCGCTGATTCACCAGATCCACATAGCGCCGCAGCGGCGAACTTGCCCACACATATTGCTCCACGCCCAGGCCCTGGTGCTCGCCCGGCGCGGTGCTCATTTTCACTTTGCCGTTGGATTGAGTGCGGTAAATCGCCGCCATGCTTTTTTCGGCCAGCAATTTGCCCCAGCTGCTGTTGACATGAATCATGAGTTCGGAAACAATCTTATCCACCGGCGTGCCGCGCGGGCGCTCGCTGATCGTCACCCGGTTATCTTCTATCAGGAAGTTGTAGTCGGTGGGAAGTCCCGCCGTTTCCTCCTTGCCGCGCGCTTTTTGCAGATGCTCGGCAAACTGCCACAGGAGTTTCAATTCCGCGCCGAACGCAAAATCCATCTGATCCGCGGCCAGCGTGGCGGCGTTGAATTTTTCATCCAGCTCGCCCAGCCTCAGATTGGCCGCGACGGGCACGCGCTCCACCCGTGTTTCGGCGGCAACCAGCGCGAAATCCTCGGGCAGCAGCTCCAGATAATATGACAGCGCCGGGCACGCGCGGCCTGCGGTCAGCGTAAAGCGTGCGATTACCGCTTCCGGCAGCATGGTGATTTTTCCTCCCGGCATGTAAACCGTGGACAAGCGCCGCGCCGCCGCCGCAT
>JBOIFQ010000254.1:0-4222 GCA_050741655.1 Burkholderiales bacterium
CGCCTGGATAATTTAATCGCCGCCGTGGACACGCTGCCGTTGGCGATGGAGGTACGCCCGCGTGCGGAACCGTTCGCTGCCATAACCCAGGTTGCACCCAACGCCTGGCTCAGATTCGCGCGCGAGATCTGGCAGGACCTGAAACAACTGGTGCGCATCCAGAATACGGCCGAGCGTGAAATCCCGCTGCTCGCGCCCGATCAGATTTTTTTCCTGCGCGAGAATGTGAAATTGCGCCTGTTGAGCGCGCGCCTGGCGCTGATGCTGCGCGATCAAACCAGCTATCAAGCCGACCTGGCTGCCGCGCAAGAGTGGCTTACGCGCTATTACGACAACAGCAACAAGGTCACCAAAGTCACGCTCGGCAGTTTGCGCCAGCTGCAGGAAAATTCCATCAGCATCGAGCTTCCCGATATCAGTGCCAGCCTCAATGCGGTGCGCACCATCAAGCTCGGACGCGACAAGGCAGGAAAATGAAAATCCTGTCCTGGTTGCTGGCGATCATTGCCTTGGCGGTGGGATTTACGCTGCTCATCGGTATTAATAACGGCTACGTGCTGCTGGTTTATGCGTCTTACCGCATCGAACTCTCATTGGTGCTGGCATTGCTGTTGTTGCTGGCTGCGTTTGTTGCGGCTTATTTCCTGGTGCGTTTGGCCGTGCACACGCTGCGTCTGCCGGCGCAAGTGCGCGCCTACCGCGCGCGCCGCCGCAGCGAAAAAGCACGCCGCGCTTTTGCCGAAGCATTGCGGAATTTTTTCGAGGGGCGTTACGGCAAAGCGCAGCAAGCGGCTGCCCGGACACTGAAGCTGGGCGAAGCGCCCGGATTGGCGGCGCTGCTGGCCGCGCGCGCGGCGCACGAAATCAAGGCTTTCGACCAGCGCGACGCTTATCTCGACCAGGCCCGGGACCCGGATGTCGCCAGCGCGCGCGTGATTACCCAAGCCGGAATGCTGCTGGATCAGCGGCGTCCGGTGGAAGCGCTGGATCTGCTGTGGGCGCTCAATAAAGACTCATCGAAAAAGCACGTGGCGGCGCTGCGCCTCGAATTGCGTGCGCAACAGCAGGAGAAAAACTGGGAGCAAGTGCTGCCGCTCATCGCGCAACTGGAAAAGCGCGGCGTGTATGACGCGGCTCAGGCGCGGCAAATCCGGCTTTACGCCACGCAGGAAAATCTCAAGCGCCAGACCAATGACGCGCGCGGGCTGAAGGAATGCTGGCAAAAAATTCCCAGCGCGGACAAGATAAACACACGCGTGGCGGCGACCGCTGCGCGCTGTTTCATGACGCTGGGGGGCTGCCGTCTGGCGCACGAAATCATCGTGGCCAGCCTGGAAAACGAATGGGACAGCGACCTGATTTGCCTCTATTCGGAATGTTTGGGGCCGCAGGATGAAACCGTGCAGCAAATCCAGCGCGCGGAAAACTGGCTGGTTTTTCACCGCCACGATGCGTGCTTACTGCTGACGCTGGGAAAGTTGTGCGCGCACCAGGAATTATGGGGCAAGGCGCAAAGCTATCTGGAAGCGAGCCTGAGCGTGGAGCCGTCTTCCACCGCGCACCGCGAACTGGCGCGGCTGCACGAAAAAATCGGCCAGCACGAAGCGGCCAGCGTGCACACTCGCAAGAGTCTGGAGCTGGCGTTCCGCCAGTTGCGCGGGGTTAGTGGAGGCCGGCGCAAAGCGGTGTTGTGATTTTGGAACCGCCAAGGACGCGAAGGACGCCAAGGAATCCCAGGCCGTCATCACCAGCCAAGCAGATGCTTGGGACTTTACTCCGGTGTGACGGTAGAAAATTGCCTGGCGATTTAGGCAGCAGGCTTGAGATCGTTGGAAAAAGTAAACGCATCGGAATAAAAATCGTCCGTTGACAGCTTGCAGTGCGCGGTGAAATCCTTGCGCGCCGCTTCCACCATCACCGGCGCGCCGCAGGCGTAAACCTGAAACGCGCTCAGGTCGGCAAAATCTTCCATTACCGCCAGGTGCACGAAACCGCTGCGCCCCTGCCAATTATCTTCGGGCAGCGCTTCGGACAGCACCGGAACGAAACTGAAATTCTCGTGTTCGCGCGCCCATTGCATGGGAAGTTGCAGCATATATAACTCCGCCAGCTTGCGCCCTCCCCAATACAACACCATTTCGCGCCCGCTGTTCTTGAAAAACGCGTGCTCGATAATGCCCTTGATGGGCGCGAAGCCGGTGCCGCTGGCGACGAAAATAATCGGCTTGTCGGAATCCTCGCGCAGGAAAAACGTGCCGAGCGGGCCTTCGAAGCGCAGGATGTCGCGCTCCTTCATGTGCTTGAACACATAATCGGTGAACGCGCCGCCCACCACGTTGCGCACATGCAGCTGGATATGTTCGTCGTCGTGTGGCGGGTTGGCCATGCTGAAACTCCTGCGCTTGCCGTCCTTGGTGAGGATGTCTATATACTGTCCGGCCAGGAATTGCAGCCGTTCATTGACCGGCAGTTTGAGATGCAGCACTATCACGTCTTCCGCCGGGCGTTCCATTTTTTGCACGCGGCACGGCAGTTTCTTGATGGGAATGTCCTTGACCGCGTTGATTTCGCGGCATTCGATAATCAGATCGCATTGCGGTTTGGATTGGCAGAATAACGCCATGCCCGTGCTTTTTTCCGCGTCGCTGAGCGCGCTTTGCTGATACACGCCGTAATCCACCGTGCCTTGCAGAATTTTGCCTTTGCACGAGCCGCAGGCGCCGTTGCGGCAGCCGTAAGGCAAGGTAAAACCCTGACGCAGCGCGGCCGCGAGCAGGGCTTCGCCGGGTTCGACCGAAAAAACATGCCCACTGGGTTTGATGGTGACCTGGAAAGACATGAACTCGAATCCTCAAGAAAAAGCGCGCCGCCGCAGATTTCGTTCTAAAATTATATTCATGAGACGGCTTTTGATTATCGGTTGCGGCGATGTGGCGCTGCGCATGGTGCGCCAGTTGCGCGGCGCTTACCGTGTCTATGCGCTGTCACATTCCCCGCAGCGCTTCGCCACCCTGCGCGCGCATGGCATCATGCCGGTTGCCGGCGATCTCGATAAGCCCGAAACGCTGGTGGCGCTCGGCGGGCTGGCGCATGACGTGGTGCATTTCGCGCCGCCACCTTCTCAAGGCTGGTACGACACACGCACCGCGCATCTGCTGGCAGTGCTTACCAAAAAGAAAATTTTACCACATCGTCTCATCTACATCAGTACCAGCGGAGTGTATGGCGATTGCGGCGGCGCCATCGTTCCCGAAACACGGCCGCTCAAGCCGCTGACCGGCCGCGCGCGGCGCCGTTTCGATGCCGAGCGCCGCGTGCGCGAATGGGGGCGGCGCAGCGGTGTGAGCGTGAGCATTTTGCGCGTGCCGGGAATTTATGCCGCGGATCGCCTGCCGCTGCAGCGCCTGAAAAACGCAACCCCGGCGCTGCGTGCCGAAGACGATGCTTACAGCAATCACATTCACGCCGACGATCTGGCGCGCAGCGTGATCGCCGCGCTGCGCCTGGGCAAGCCGGGCCGGGCGTACAACACCAGCGATGATTCGCAACTCAAGATGGGCGACTACTTCGATCTGGTGGCCGACCGGTTCGGGTTGCCGCGCCCGCCGCGCATCGCGCGCGCCGCCGCGCAACAAAAATTGCCTGAAACCCTGCTCTCATTCATGCAAGAATCGCGGCGGCTTGCCAACCGGCGCATGAAGCGCGAGCTGCAGGTGAAATTGCTTTATCCAAGGGTGGCCGATGGCATTGCGGCGGCGCCCGTTAGCGGCCGGCGCGGCTGAACTTTGCATCGGGTGCGGCATCTTACGTTTATGTTCAGGGAAGCACATGCTCGATTCGGTTTATAAGGCCGCTCCGGTTTTCCTGTTCGCCTTGCTGGCGGGATGCGTCGCCGCGCCCGTCAAGCACGCACTCCCGGTGACCGAACCGCTGCCGCTGCGCCTGGCGGTGGAAATGACGCCGGAGCAGCTCGCGCGCAGAACCCAGTATTTTTACTACTATTACTTGTTTTGCTCCGAGGAAGGCCTGCTTACACAGCGCGCTGCGCTCGCTGCTTTTACGCCGCTGGTGTCGCAGGTTTTGCCGCGCGAGCAGATGCCGGTGCCGGACGTGATAGTCAAAGTGAGCAGCAAAGGCCTATTCAATCCGCTGATGCGCGTGTTTTACGCCGATGTCAGCGCCACCGCGTATTTGCCGAACGGCGCCGAGTTGGGCACCTTCC